>CAYNCR010000018.1:0-18602 GCA_964395575.1 uncultured Desulfohalobiaceae bacterium | reverse complement strand
AGGTCACCCCCAGAAAGAACAGGACCGCCGGCAGGACCAGGCGCGGCTCAAAGGCGAGCCAGCCCCCGAGCGGAGCCAGTCCGAGCACCGAGCCGAGCCAGAAGTGGCAGAGCCAGGTGAACCGCTTGCTCCTGCTGTACAGGCCGGCCCAGAGGAGCGCTGCGGGCGAAAGCCAGAGACAGACCGGATTCATCCCGGCGCAGGCAAGAACAAATATCACTGCGGCGACCACGCAGAAAAAGATGGTCTGGGTTCGGGTAATTTCCCCGGTGACCAGGGGCCTGCGGCTTGTGCGCGGATTGTTGCGGTCGATGTCCAAGTCCAGGAGCCGGTTCATCCCCATGGCAAAGGTGCGGACGGAGACCATGGCCACTGTCAAAAGCACCACGAGCCACCATCCCGGCCAGCCCCCGGCGGCGAGGAAGAGCCCGATGAAAGCGAAAGGCAGGGCGAAGACCGAGTGCTCCAGCTTAACCATGCGTGCGAATGCGGCGGCGTTCAGAAACATGGCGTTCTCGCTTGCGGCGGAATGTCGAAGCTAGCAGGGCGCCCCCAATCTTCCAATTACTGCCTTGTCCGGCACCTATTTGAGTTGACAAAAGGGCGTCTGATTGACTTGGCTTCACAAATAGGTGCCGGATTCAAACTCTCATGGAGGCTAACTACGCCCCAGTGAAACAAAAGAAGGTTTCACCCCGGTAGCATCACAAGGCTGAGCTACCCCAATGAAATTGGCAGAGCCAGCACTTCGTGCATTTCATGGGGCAGGCGGGGGAAACGACGACCTTGCCCCTTAAATTTTTAAACGCCCTGCCTGATAAGGACTTTTCAACAGGCTGCTAAGCGGCAACCTTGAGGAAGCGCTTCTTGCCTATCCGGATCACGTGTTCCCCGGAATCAAAACTGTATCCGGGATCCATGACCTTCTCCCCATCCACGGACACTGCACCCTGCTTGCACAGGCGCTTGACTTCGCCCCGGGACTGGCACAAGCCCGCCTGGATCACCACTTCCGGAAGATCGACCCCTTCGCGCCCACGGATATCCAGCTCCGGCATCTCCTCGGGCATCTCCTGCCTGGAAAAGACTCTGTTGAAGTGCTCTCGTCCCTTTTGGGCGGCTTCGTGCCCGTGGAGCTTGGAGGTGATCTCCCAGGCCAGGTCTTCCTTGACCGTCTTGGGATGCACCTCCCCGCGCCGGATCTTGTCCTGCATGGCCTCCACCTCGTTGATGTCCCTGTCCGTCAGGAGCTGAAAATAGCGGTACATGAGGTCGTCGGACACGGACATGAGCTTGCCGTAGACATCCTCGGGCGTGTCCTCGATGGCCACATAGTTGCCAAGGGACTTGCTCATCTTCTGAACCCCGTCCAGGCCTTCCAGAATGGGCATGGTCAAAATCACCTGGGGCTCAATGCCGTCCTGGCGCTGCAGGGTCCGGCCCATGAGCAGATTGAACTTCTGGTCCGTGCCGCCGATCTCCACGTCCGCATTCATGGCAATGGAATCGTACCCCTGGATAAGGGGGTAGATGAACTCGTGGATGGCTATGGGCCGATTGTCCTGGAAGCGCTTGTGGAAATCGTCCCGCTCCAGCATCCGGGACACTGTATATCGGGAGGCCAGGCTGAGAAAGTCGTATGCGCTGAACTCGTCCATCCAGGCGGAATTGAACAGGACCTCGGTCTTTTCCTGATCCAGCACCCGGAACACCTGCCGCTTGTAGGTCTCGGCGTTCTGCCGCACCTCCTCCCGGGTCAGGTGCTTGCGTGTCTCGGACTTGCCGCTGGGGTCGCCAATCATCCCCGTAAAGTCTCCGATGAGAAAAAGGATGCGATGTCCCAGATCCTGGAAATTCTTTAACTTCTGGAGCAACACCATATGGCCCAGGTGCAGATCCGGAGCAGTGGGATCGAATCCAGCCTTGATCATCAGCGGACGATCCTGCTTCAGCTTGGCCTTCAGCTCCTCCACCTCAATGACCTCTTCGGCACCTCGACAAATGAGCTCCTTGCTGTACTGGACATCACTGGCCATAATCAGATCTTACCTCGAGTTTCAGCTTGGGCTGCCCTGATTCCGCAACAGCGCGAGGACTCGCCATTACTTTTCACACCTGTCGCGCCAGGCAGAAACTGCCTCGCACCTGCCACTCTCGGTGTCAACATCAAGCATCGCACCCTGCAGACAGGCACCGCCACCGGCCACGCTGAAGCGTTGTGGGAGCTGCGTCTTGAATCCCTCAATGATTGGATCGGGTTCCATGCCGATCACCGAGTCCCAAGGGCCACACATGCCCAGATCCGTAATTGAGCCTGTGCCCTTGCTGCCAACAAGGGCATCACCCGTCTGGACGTGGGTATGGGTTCCCAGCAGGGCAGTCACACGGCCTTCAAGATAGTGCCGCATGGCCTGCTTTTCCGAGGTGGCCTCCGCATGGAAGTCAACGAGAACGAGGTCCGGATTCTGCTCCTGCATATCCCGCAGGGCATTGTCCGCCGTGCGAAAGGGGCAGTCCAGAGGCTCCATAAAGACCCTGCCCTGGATATTGAGCACGGCGATCCTGACCCCGGCGGTTTCCAGAACGGTGTACCCTCGCCCCGGCACGCGCGGCGGGTAGTTCGCCGGACGGAGGAGCCAGTCCGTCTCCTCCAGAAAGGGCATGATTTCCTTGTAGCGCCAGATGTGGTTCCCGGAGGTCAACACGGCAAGACCGGCCCTGTGGAGCTGCCGGGCATTCTTCTGATTCAGGCCCAGCCCCCCGGAGGCGTTCTCCGCGTTGGCCAGGACCAGATCCAGGCCGTATTCCTCGCGCAGCTCGGGCAATCTGCTGCAAACGGCCCTTCGTCCCGGTCTGCCCACAATATCGCCCAAATAGAGTATGCGCATCAGGCTTGGCTCCGCACCCTATTTGGCATACTCCACAGAGCGCCTTTCACGGATGCAGGTCACCTTAATCTGGCCGGGATAGGTGAGTTTTTCCTCAACGGCATGGGCGATGTCCCGGCAGAGCATATAAGTCTGATCCTCGTCCACGCGGTCGCAGTCCACCATGACCCTGAGCTCGCGGCCCGCCTGGATGGCGTAGGCCTTGCTCACGCCCTCATAGGAGGTAGCCACGTTCTCCAGCTCCTCAAGGCGCTTCACATAGTTCTCCAACAGCTCCTTCCGGGCACCGGGCCGGGCACCGGAGAGGCTGTCCGCGGCCTGAACCAGGACCGCCAGGATGGACTGGGCCTGGGTATCCTCGTGATGGGCCTCGATAGCGTGGATGATGTCCTTGGACTCGTCATATTTCTTGGCCAGGTTGGAGCCGATGACCGCGTGGGGGCCCTCCATCTCGTGATCCACCGCCTTGCCCACATCGTGGAGCAATCCGGCGCGCTTGGCCTTTTTCACGTCCATCTGCAGCTCGGAAGCCATGATGCCGCAAAGGAAGGCCACTTCCATGGAGTGGTCCAACACGTTCTGGGAAAAGCTGGTCCGGAAATTCAGGTGGCCCAGGAGGCGGATCAGCTCGGAATGAATCCCGTGCACGCCGACATCGAAGGTGACCTGCTCTCCGGTTTCCCTGAGCTTGACCTCCATCTCCTTTTCCACCTTTTGGGTGATGTCCTCGATCCGGGCGGGATGAATCCTGCCATCAGTTATGAGGCGCTCCAGAACCTGTTTGGCCTTGGCGCGGCGCAAGGGGCTATAGGCGGAGAGGATGACCGTTTCGGGCGTGTCGTCGATGATGAGATCAACACCGGTCGCGGACTCGAAGGAGCGGATGTTTCGCCCTTCCCTGCCGATGATCCGGCCCTTCATTTCGTCACTGGGCAGATTAACCGCGGCGACGGTCTGCTCCGAGACATAGTCCCCGGCGTAGCGCTGAATGGCGTTGGCCAAAACTTCCTTGGCCTTTTTGTCCGCGGTCTCCTTGGCCTCGGTCTCGATCTGCCGCACCCGCTTGGCGGACTCGTGCTGAACCTCGCTCTCGATATCCGCCATAAGCTTTTCCTTGGCTTCTTCGCGGCTCAGGCCCGAAATCTCCTGCAGGCGTTGCTCCTGCTCCTTCTTTTTCTCCTCGAGCTCCTGCTCCCTGTTCTGCAGCTCCTTTTCCTTGCTGCCCAAACGCTTCTCCGTTTCCGCGAGCTCGTTCTCCTTCTGGGTAATCTTTTCCTGCTTGGACTCCAGGCGCTCTTCCTTCTTCTGGAGCTTGTCCTCCTGCTTTTTCAGCTTGTTTTCCTGCTCCTTGAACTCGTTTTCCATCTCCTTCTTCTGCTGGAAAACTTCGTCCCGGGCCTGGAGGAGATATTCCTTTTTCTTGGCCTCGGCCTCCTTGGTCGCGTCCTCAAGGATCTGGTTCGCCCGGGCTGTGGCATCCCGCTCCTTCTTCCTGGCGATGAGCGTGTACACCCCGTACCCCATCCCTATGCCGACCAGCAAAAAGCCTACGGCTATGGCTATCATCTGCATAAGACAATCTCCTTATCTGAAGAGGTATTCAGCTACCTCGTCGCTCAATTACTCCCTTTCCCGCTGGGTCACGACAAGAGACGCCCTCGCGCCGTGACCTCTTTTCACGGTGTCCGACTGAACCGGACACAATAATTGGCTATGAAACGGGTACGCCCCCTCTCCGAACGCGGCTCATGACTTGGATGGCTCCATCGAATTGTTCGCGAGTTCGGGAAGTGAGCGCATTTTCCTGTGAACGGCCTCAAGGAAAGGACCTTTTTCCGGTCCACTGCTTGAATTCGAGTCTGTACGCTACCGTCGAGGCACTGCCAATACGATCCTGTTGGGCGTTTGTCGCTCACAGCAACGCATGGTCTGTCCACAACGATTTGTTTTGGGCGTGGAGGTCTCAAGGGAAGGATAGGCAGGAACATGCCGGCTGAGATCAGGGCATGCTCGAGCGGGAAGGGCGCCGCAGGCTAACTTGGCAAACTGCGTCCTCTAGCGCGGAGAGCGGAGTTTGGAAAAGAACCCCGGAAGTCCGTGTTGCGGTCTATTTTGAACCTGGCTCTCCAGGTGGGTGCCACTGACAACCATCAGGCTTCCCGGTCTGTGCCGAGCATGCTCAACAGGTTGCCGACGCGGCTCCCATTCTTATAGGTGTTGGCTCAAAAAAGGCTCCGGCAATCACGTGACTCCCAGGGTGCAACCCTCGTTTCATCCGCTGTCTATCGCCTCGACGAGCCTGCTGAGCTCGTCTTCGTATTCACGCAGTTTCTGGCTCGTCTGAAGATAATCATCCGCCAAGCTCAAGGCGACCAATATGAGCAGCTTTTCATTGCTCAATCGGTTGCCGTAGGTATTCAGCCTGTTAAATGTGCGCCGTATTAACAGCTCGGCATCCCTGACTCGGGATTCACCGGCATTAGTCCGAAATGAGACCTCTTGCCCCAAAACAGTTATATGATATTCAGGCATCCACTAATTTATATCTGCCTCATCGATTTTTTGCAAGAGATCGTCCAGCTTTCGGGTAACCTGCTGTTTGGTCTCCCTCTCCTGCTCCAGCTCTCGCTGCAGCTCCCGGTTTTCCTCCTCAAGGGTCTGAACCCTTTTGAGGAGATTATGAATCTTTTCTTCCAGTTTGTCCAGTATTTCCATCGCCCTTCTCGCGTTTCAATCCTTTCCGCTCCAGATTCTTCTGCTTGGCTCGCGCCACAGCAAGAAATGCATCCGGAACGCTTTTGGAGATGGTCGATCCCGCGCCAACCACAACATCGGACCCGATCTCCAGCGGGGCGACCAAGGCCGTGTTGCTGCCGATGAACGCCCTCTCCCCGATAACTGTTTTATGCTTGGTCTTTCCGTCGTAATTACAGGTAATACAGCCGGCTCCGATATTGGCTCCGTCACCGACTGAGGCATCACCAACATAGGCCAGATGGTTGGCTTTGCTCTTTTGGCCCAGGCTTGCCTTTTTTACTTCCACAAAATTGCCCACTTTGCTCCCCTGCTGGAGCATTGATTCCTCACGCAAACGGGCATAGGGTCCGACCTGGGCACCTTGATGAATCTCTGCGCCCTCCAGATGCGAGAAGTTTCTGATCCAGACCCCTTCGCCGACCACGGAGTCCGCGATACGGACATGGGATTCAACGCATGCCCCCGCTTCGATTCGGGTCTTTCCGTAGATTTCCACGGGGCCGGTGAGCTCGCAACCGGGCTTCAGATCAACTCGAGGTCCTATGCGTACCTGATCCGGGTTGCGGATAATCGCGCCATGCTCCAGCCAGTCCCGGGCGATCCGGCTGCGGAGGATCTCTTCATTGTAGACGAGCTCTTTGGGCGTGTTCACCCCGAGCAGCTCCCGATCACCCAGCTCATCACACACAGCAGCCACGCGTCCGTTGTCCGCGGCGATCAGCTCCACCAATTGCGGGAGATAGTATTCCCCTTGTGCATTATTGCAGTCCAGGCGGTCCAGATAGGGTGCCGTTCGCTTCAGATCGATGCAATAGATCCCGGCATTGACCTCATCGATATGGGCCAATGAAGAGGAAAGATCCTTGTCCTCGACAATTTGATCCACAAGACCCGACTCTCCGCGAACAACCCTGCCGTATCCCGTCGGATCGGTCAGGCGCATGCTGAGGAAGGCCACATCCGCATTTTGCCTCAAGGCTTCCTGCTGCAGGTGGCTTAGGGAACGGGACGGCAGAAGGGGCACATCTCCGTTAACCACAAGGCAGTGGGTGGCCCCGCTGTCCTCGAGATGGGGCTGGGCACAGAGCAGGGCGTGTCCAGTGCCCAGTTGGGATTCTTGATAAATGAAGCGCTGTTGGTATTCGGGATATGTCTCCTCGACCTGTTCCCGCTGATAGCCGACAACCGTCCAGATGGCCCTTTCAGGAATAACCGAGGAGAGGGCCTGATAAATATAATACAACATGGGCTCGTTCAGAAGCCGCACCAGGACCTTGGGTCCGGATGTGCCCATCCTTTTGCCCTGGCCTCCCGCGAGCACAAGCCCGGCGTGAGTCGCGGATAGATCCTGCTCGTGGTTCATGATGAGTCACTCATTGCGAGCGAAAAATTCAAAAAAAGTCGGTAACCATTCACCACCTTGCCGGACCGTAAGCCGACACGGTCCATTCTGCCTCATGCAGCTCCGACTCTGGATTTTCTTCGTCCGGCACTCACTTTCTTCTCGATTGTCCAAATTTCCTATGCTTCTGGAAAAGTGAGTGCCGGACGAAGAAAATCTGGTATAGTCTCCGCTGAAATGATCAAAATACTCTGTGTCGGCTTACAATGATGATGGGGTGGTGAACAGTTACAAACGTCGAACGATACTAGTTTCTGCCCCTGCGAATGTCAATTGCCGCAATCCGGAAAACACGTGTATGAGCCTCTTCATTGGCCTGTTTGAGACGCGTCCGATTTCCACAGGGGTCTTGCAGAACCTTCCCCGCACCTCTGAACGATCAAAACAGGGCACGCACCCTGATAGCCCTTGCTTATGATAATCGCACGCGGCAACAAGCCCTTGGGCTCCTCAGCCCCGTTCCGATGGAAAACTCCGGAACCCGATTCACCTTTTTCCGGGCTCTCGCCAAAAGGCAACCCTGTTGACCCGAAAAAAAAAGCAGACCGAACGGTCTGCTTTTTTTTTCGAGCAAAGAGTGCCCTAGTGGCCGGAGGATTCCCTCTTCTCGCCGAGAGTCATGCGTTGTATCGCCCGTTTCAGGGCCGCCTCGGCGCGTGCCTGATCGACGCTCTCCTGTTGCTGCCGCAGCCTTTCTTCTGCTCGTTCCTTCGCCTGTCGGGCGCGCTGCACGTCGATTTCCTCGACCTTCTCAGCACTTTCCGCCAGAATGGATATCGCATTGGCAGTAACCTCTGCGAATCCACCCGAGACAAAGACGTAGGAATTCGAGCCGTCTTTTCGATAGTATAAGGATCCGATAGCCAGGGCGGACAGGAAGGGGATGTGATTCTTCATCACACCGAACTGTCCTACCGTTCCCGGCACACCGACATACTCCACGTCCTCGCTGAGGACTGTGCTGTCGGGTGTGACGATCTCCAGATGAAGCTGTTCTTCAGCCATGTCGTTATCCCGGTTGGTCTGAGGTTACATATTCTGAGCCTTCTCTCTGGCCTCCTCGATCGTTCCCACCATGTAGAAAGCGTTCTCCGGCAGATCATCGTGCTTGCCGTCGATGATCTCCTTGAAGCCCTTAATGGTTTCCTCGATTTTGACATACTTGCCGGGCATACCAGTGAACTGCTCCGCAACGAAGAAGGGCTGGGACAGGAAGCGCTGGATTTTGCGCGCCCTGTTCACAGTAAGCTTGTCCTCGTCGGAAAGCTCTTCCATGCCCAGAATGGCGATGATGTC
This sequence comes from uncultured Desulfohalobiaceae bacterium, assembly GCA_964395575.1. GTDB lineage: Bacteria > Desulfobacterota > Desulfovibrionia > Desulfovibrionales > Desulfothermaceae > JAIPDU01. Next base: position 10,259 of record CAYNCR010000018.1, on the reverse strand, counting down.
CTGCAAGTCCTTGTAGCGCTGCAGGACCATCTGAACATTCCTGGCTGTCTGATAGTGGTCCGAACCGAGGACGTTGGGATCCAGGATCCGGGAGGTGGAATCCAGGGGGTCCACCGCGGGATAGATGCCCAGCTCCGCGATCTGCCTGGCGAGCACGAGAGTCCCGTCCAGGTGGGAGAATGTGGTCGCCGGAGCAGGGTCTGTGAGGTCATCCGCTGGCACGTAAATGGCCTGAACCGAGGTAATGGATCCCTTGTTCGTGGAGGTAATGCGCTCTTCGAGCTCGCCAAGGTCAGTGCCCAAAGTGGGCTGGTATCCCACTGCAGAGGGCATGCGGCCGAGCAGTGCGGACACCTCCATGTTCGCCTGGGTAAAACGGAAGATGTTGTCGATGAAGAGCAGCACGTCCTCGCCTTCCTCATCGCGGAAGTACTCCGAGACTGCCAAGGCGGTCAGGGCGACGCGTGCCCTGGCTCCCGGGGGCTCGTTCATCTGGCCGTAGACGAGCGCGGCATTGGGCAGAACGCCCGCCTCCTTCATCTCCAGGTAAAGATCGTTGCCCTCGCGGGTGCGCTCGCCGACGCCTGCGAAAACGGACTTGCCGCCGTGCTGCTTGGCGATGTTGTTGATCATCTCCATGAGAATAACGGTTTTGCCCACGCCTGCGCCGCCGAAGAGACCCATCTTGCCGCCCTTGGGGAAGGGGATCATCAGGTCGATGACCTTGACCCCGGTCTCCAGCAGCTCAATGGAGGTGCTCTGATCGGTGAAGGCAGGAGCCGGCCTATGAATGGGAAGCATATTCTCCGTGGCTATGGGCCCCTGATCATCTACGGGTCTGCCAACAACATTCTGGATTCGTCCCAGGGCTGACGGTCCAACGGGAACCTGGATGGCATCGCCGGTGTCGATGGCCTCCATGCCCCTGACAAGCCCGTCCGTGCTGTCCATGGCCACGCAGCGGACAACACGGTCGCCAAGCTGTTGGGCCACCTCCACGATAAGCTGATTCTCCTCGGGGTAATCGGGATCGTTGATGCGGATGGCATTCATGATGTTGGGCAATTCCTGCTCAGAGAACTCTATATCAACGATCGCCCCGATGACCTGTACAATTTTGCCTTTGCTTTGCGTCGCTACTGTGTTTTCACTCATTGCGGCCCCCTTTTTATCCTTTGAGTGCTTCCGCACCACCGACGATGTCGAGGAGTTCGGATGTAATCGCGGCCTGCCTGGCCTTGTTATAGGTCAATGTCAGATTGGAGATCATGTCGTCGCAATTGCGGGTGGCATTGTCCATGGCGGTCATGCGGGCCGCATGCTCGCTCGCCGAGGTTTCGAGCAGGCCGCGGTAGAGCTGCACCTTGATGAAGCGCGGCAGCAACTCGTCTAAAATACCTTCCACTGAAGGCTCATAGGTGTATTCCGCCTTGGTGCCACCCTCCTCTTCACCTGACTGTTCCTCGCCGCTGTCATGGCTCACAGGGAGAATCTGAAGCCGTGTGGGCTCCTGCTTGATCACGTTGATGAAACGCCCGTAGACCAAATGGACCTCATCAACCTCTCGCTGGTAATAGGCATTAATGATCTCCGACCCTATCTGACTGGCCAGGGTGAAGTCGAAATTCTCCATAACATCGGAGTGATCGCTGACCAGCTCGTAGGAGGACTTGGCGATGTCCTTGCTTCCCTTTTTGCCTGCGCAGTAGAACTTGACGTTCTGTCCGGACTCCACTCGGCTGCCGGCGAATTTGGTGGCCATTTGGACCAGATTGGAATTGAAGGCTCCGCAAAGCCCTCTTTCCGAGGTTATCAGCACCACGGCAACATTGTTGATCTCTTCCCTCTGCTCCAACAGGGGGTGGGCACTGCTGTCCACTCCTTGGGCCAGATCGCCGAGGATTTCATAGTACTTTTCCGCATAGGGCCTGAACTTCTCGATGCGACCCTGCGCCTTGCGCAGCTTGGCCGAGGCAACCATGTTCATGGCCCTGGTTATCTGCTTGGTCTTGCGTACGGACGCAATCTTGTCCTTCACTTCCTTCAAAGAAGCCATGGATTATCCCCTTTCAGCGTTTATTCCTGGAAGCCCTTCTTGAACTCTTCCGCAGCGCTGCCGAGCTTGCTTTCCAGCTCCTGATCCATGTCCTTCTTCTGCTTGATCTCATCCAGAACATCGGGCTTGGAATTTTTCATGAAATCCAGGAACTCTTTTTCGAACTTGCGAACGCTCTCCTCGGAGATGTCATCCATGTACCCCCTGGACCCAGTAAAAAGAACCGCAACCTGGTCCTGAACAGGCATGGGCTGATACTGGTCCTGCTTCAAGAGCTCCATCATCCTCTTCCCGCGCTCCAGCTTGGCCTGCGTGGACTTGTCCAGCTCGGACCCGAACTGGGCAAACGCGGCCAGCTCCCTGTACTGGGCCAGGTCGAGGCGCAGGGTTCCGGCAACCTTCTTCATGGCCTTGGTCTGGGCGCTGCCGCCGACGCGAGAGACGGACAGCCCCACGTTGACCGCCGGCCGGAATCCGGCGTTGAACAGGTCTGGCTCCAGATAGACCTGACCGTCGGTAATGGAAATCACGTTTGTGGGAATGTACGCGGAAATGTCGCCCGCCTGAGTCTCAATGATGGGCAGAGCGGTCAGTGATCCGCCGCCGTGTTCATCGCTGAACTTGGCAGCACGCTCGAGCAGGCGAGAGTGAAGATAGAAAATATCTCCGGGATAGGCCTCGCGTCCGGGCGGGCGCCTGAGCAGCAGGGACATTTGCCTGTAGGCCACCGCCTGCTTGGAAAGGTCGTCGTAGATCACCAGGGCGGGCTTGCCGTTGTCCCGAAGATGCTCGGCCATGGCACAGCCGGCAAAGGGAGCGATGTACTGCAGAGCCGCCGGCTCCGAGGCTGTGGCGGAAATAATCGTGGTGTGCTCCAGAGCCCCGTGTCTGCGGAGCGTATCCGCGACACCGGCAACAGTGGACTTCTTCTGGCCCACGGCCACATAGAAGCAGTGAACATCGGATTCCTTCTGGGCCAGAATGGCGTCCAGACCGATGGCGGTCTTGCCCACCTGCCTGTCGCCGATGATCAGCTCGCGCTGACCACGTCCGATGGGAGTCATGGAATCGATGGACTTGAGCCCGGTATACATGGGCTCGTCCACTGGCTGTCTCTCCACGATGCCCGGGGCCTTGATGTCGACGAGTCGGTTTTCTTCAAGTGAGACAGGACCCTGTCCGTCCAGAGGATTGCCTACGGGATCGATGACCCTGCCGGTGACCGCTTCTCCGACGGGCACGGAGAACACCCTGCCTGTGCGCTTGACGGTGTCCCCTTCATTGATGTGGGTGTCTTCGCCGAGCAGGGCGCAACCCACGCTGTCCTCCTCCAGGTTCAGTGCCAGGCCATAGACCTGACCGGGGAACTCGAGGAGCTCCATGGCCTGACAGTTCTCAACACCGTAGACGCGGGCGATCCCGTCTCCCACGGAGAGGACGGTGCCCGTCTCGGTCATTTCCATTTTTTGTTCGTAATTAGCGATCTGATCCTGGATAATCTGGCTTATTTCTTCGGCTTTTATTTGCATAACAACTACTCACCCCTTTTTATTTTTGCCTTCACCTGCTCCAGCTGGGCCTTGATACTCGCGTCATAGAGCTTGTCACCGATCCGGAGAAGCAGTCCGCCCAGGATCTCCTGATCGGTCTCGAAATCCAGGATCAGGTTCCTGTTCAGCTGTTTCTCCAGACCACTGCGGACCTTGTCCTGTTTGTCCTGGCTCAGCTCGATCGCCGTGACCAAGCTGCCCCGCAGAATGCCTTCCTGCTCGTCCATGAGCTTATTGTAGTAGGCCTGAATGGAGAGAAAACTCTCCAGTCGCCCCTTGTCGGCCAGGAAAAGGCAGAAATTGGTGACCATGCGGCTCACCTCGAGGCGCTCGGCCACCTTGCTCACGACTTTTTTCTTGTCCTCGTTTTTGATCACGGGGTTGCGGAAGACCCGGTCTAACAAGGGTGCTGCCTCAATGGCTTCGGCGAACCGGGCCAGCTCCTCGCCATACTGCTTTTGTGCGCCTGCGCCTTGATCCTGGCCCAGAGCGAACAAAGCACGTGCGTAGCGTTTGGCTAAGACCTGCTCCTTCAATTCAGCACCACCTTTGTTAGATATTTATCGATCAGCTCTTCCTGTTCCTTGGCCCCGAGGCGTTCGGAAATGATCCTTTCTGCGGACTCGACGATCCGATCAGCCATTTCCGCACGCAGGTTGCTCACCTCCTGCTCCAGCTCCTGGGAGGCACGCTGCTCGGCCTGCTCCCGAATACGCTGGGCATCGGCATGCGCCTTCTCGATGATCGATTCCCTGATCGACTCGCCCTGTTCCCGGGCCTGAGCAAGGATCTCCTGACGCTCGGTCTCAAGGTTGGCGATGCGCTGCTCCACGTCCTTGAGCTTTTGCTCGGCCTCGGCCTTGCGATTCTCCATGTTCTCGATTTCATTGCCGATCCGTTCCTTGCGGCTGCCAAAGAAATCCCGGATCTTGTCTCCGCCTATGTACCAGATGATGCCGAGAAAAATGACCAGGTTCAGGCAGCGCCAGAAAAAATCCCACCACTCGGCGCCAGAAGAGCCCCCGCCGCCTTCAGCGGCGCAAGCGCTCCCCGCGGCCAGCAAGCCCGTGGCAACGGCTCCAATGGTTATTTGCCCCCATTTTCTCAAGGCAACCCTCCTTCGTGTTGACGTTGTCTCTGCTTGCCGCGGGACCCGATTCTGGCCCCGCATTCCCCGTGGCGCCAACTGGCTCGCTTGCCCGGGGCGTGTGCTGCCCTTTCTGTTGCGGGCAGTGGCCTTTATGAAAAAAAAAAAAAACGGGATCTCCTCCCTTGCCGGGAGGATACCCCGCTAACTCATAACCTTTTGGGCGACCTTTTCCGCGTATTGATCAACTTCCTTCATGAGCGCCTGCTCGGCGGAGTCTCGCTGCTCCCGGAGCTGCTCCCTGGCCTGATCCAGTTCCTGAGAGGCCTCGCTCCTGGCTTGATCCACAATTTGCTTCTCCTGCTGAGACCCCTCGTTGCGGTACTGAGTGCGAATGTCACCCGCTTCCCTCCTGGCCTCCTGAAGGGACTGCTCGTAATCTTCCAGCTTCTTCTGAGCCTGCTCGTTGAACTTCTCCACATCGTTCATATCCGCAGTGAGCTTTTCGGAACGCCTCTTGATCACTCCGCGAATCGGACGATAGAGGATGAGATTCAGCACGGTGAGGAGAATGAGAAAGTTCACCATCTGGACCAACAAGGTCGCATTCAACTCGATCATATCCGCCCCCTTTGTGTGTGCGCTCTCCTTCCACGACTTTGTGAAATGTATTGCAAATCGATCAAATCCTTAACGTATTTCCCCGATCCTGTCAAAGCCTTTTTGCCGGAAAGGGCACCAAAAGGGAATTCTGGCTCCCTCCTCGATGAGTGTCCCGTTCACAAGCCGATCACCCCAGCGCCCGCGGCTGGAGGACCACGAGGAACAGCAGGACCCGCAGGATCATCGCAACGGGTTAGCGCTCCGTGCGTGCTCCATTCCAGGCTCGTATCCCGTCTCGGGTCCACCACGCTTGTTCCATCTTTCACTAGGCCGAAAAAGCATGGGAGAGAGCGGTTTTTTTTCCCTAAAACCTTCATTTCTTGGCCCAGCGGACAAAACCAAGCATGAAAATGCCGCGAGGCAGTAGCGGGTGGAACGCTGAAGCGCAGGGTTCATCACGGGTTTCAGATGAAGGGATACGCGACACTCCGTCGATATTCCCGGTCTCTCGTACTTTGAGACAGGATTCAATTTATGTGTCTTCCCTTTTGGAGCGGACTCGATGTACCTTGCGCGGTTCCAACAAGGCCATGGTGTATTATGAACCCCAGCGAAGCGTTCCACCCGCTACTGCCTCGCGGACAATTCCCCGATAAATCAGCTCGTTGAACGCATTTTCATACAAAAAAACTTCCAACAAACAGGCCTACAGAGCCCTGAGCCATTCCGGCTTGAGCCCCAGCTCGCCTTTTCTCGCCTTCTCGATTTGCGCCAGGGCCTCATCCTTGCCCCCGGGGAAGGGTACCTTGATGGGCAGGTAGTTGGAAGCATGGTTGGAAATGAACAAGCCATTGCTCAATTCGGTGTGCCTGAGCATCTCTTCCAGCTCCCGCAGAATCCCTTCCTGATCCGGAAGTTGGAAAGTCCCCTGCTCGGCCTCCTTCTCCAGGTCAGTTCCCGGGATGAGCATTACTGTCAGCGCCCCGACATAATCGGGATCCATTGCGGTCAGCGCCTCGCCGGTGGCCCTTGCGTGGCGCAAGGACCCCTCTTTTCCGGCTATCCCCAGCAACACGGTCACGGAGAGCTCGATTCCCGCTTCCCTGACCTTGCGTCCGCGCTCGATCATCTCATGGGCAGTGACTCCCTTGTTCACGGCACGCAGAACATGGTCATCCCCGCTCTCCATGCCTAGATAGACAATGCTCAGCTTTTTGTCCGCCAATTCCGTGAGCTGCTCTGGGGTCTTCTTGGTGATGCTCTTGGCGTTGGCGTAGGTCCCGATACGCTCCAGCCAGGGCATTTGCGTATTGATTTCATCCAGAATGCTCACGAGCCGCTTTTGGGGTATGATCAGGGCGTCCCCGTCCATCAGAAAAAGTCTGCGACTGGAGCGCAAGTTGCGCGCCGCCCAACGTATATCCCCAAAAATCGTTTCATCATCCTTGATCCGGAATTTCTTGTCCTTGTACGATCCGCAGAAGGTACACTTGTTGTGGGAACACCCCACGGTGACCTGGAGCAGAATGCTCCGGGCTTCACTCGGAGGACGAATACAGTGGCCCTCGTAGTGCATACCCTCCATAATTGAAACTCCTTTCAGAGATATTGACTCGTTTCGGCCCTTCGGTTTATTTGATTGCGCTTTTTCGGCGGCATGCTATAAAGAGCAAGGCAGGAGCGGCTCTCGGATTTGTGGTGTCCCGCTGTTCTGCCCCAAAGGCGATAGCGGTCTTGGCTCCGGACAATTTTTCCATCCAATTGACGCATTCTGCTAAGACTTGTCAATATGCTATCGTTGAAACAGCGTGACGCTCTGCACAGAAGAATGACCAAGCGCCTCCTCCCCTTCGCGGCAACACCTGCAAGAGGAGCATGAGCGGCGGCCCGCAGGACCGCTCCCAAGCAGCCCGAAATCAGGCGTGCACAGCCACACCCCGAGCCAGGAGAATCGTATGGACATCCACTCGCACTGCCCGGAAAAAGTTCTGGAACCGGAAAAAGCGGTGACAAAAATCAGGAACGGCAGTCGCATTTTCGTGGGCACGGGATGCGGGGAGCCCCAAAAGCTCATCCACGCCATGGTCCAGGACCGAACCGTCCAGGACATCGTCGTCTACCAGATGCTCTCCTCCACCTTTTCCAACTATGTGGACGACGATTTCTTCCTGAACCGCTTCTCCCTGAAGCTGTTCTTCATCAGCCAAGCCATGCGGCAGGCCGCCTTCGAGGGAAAGATCGACTACATCCCGGCCTACCTCTCCCAGATCCCGGAGCTTTTCCACTCCCAACGTATCGGGCTCGACGTGGCCCTGGTCCAGATCAGCCCCCCGGACCGCTTCGGGTACTGCAGCCTGGGCATCTCCGTGGACATCACCCTGGCCGGCATGATGAACGCCGGCACGATCATCGCACAGATCAATCCCAATATGCCCCGGACCTGGGGGGACAGCTTCATCCACGTCAACGAGATCGACTATCTCGTGGAGCATGAGGAGCCGCTCTGCGAGGCCCTGCCTACATCCAAGAACGTGGACACCGTGGAACGCATCGCGGGATTCGTGAGTCAGCTCGTCAACGACGGGGCCACCCTGCAGGTGGGATTCGGGCATCTGCCCGACTCCATCCTCCCCTATCTGGAAAACAAGAAGGATCTGGGCCTGCACACCCAGGTCATCACCAACGGTTTTCTCCCCTTGCTGCGGAAGGGGGTCATCACCAACAAAAAGAAGTCCCTCCTGCAGGGCAGGATTGTTTGCTCCCTGTGCATGGGCTCGGCGGAGCTCTACGACTATCTGGACAACAATCCGCTCTTCTACTTCCGTTCCTCGGAGTTCGTGAACGACCCCAACGTCATCGCCCGCAACGACAACCTGATCTCCATAAGCTCCGCCCTGGAGGTGGATCTCACGGGCCAGATCAGCACCGACTCCAAGGGGTACCTCTTTTACAGCGGGATCGGGGACCAGGTGGACTTTCTGCGGGGCAGCAAGCTCTCCAAGGGTGGATTCTCCATCATCGCCCTGCCCTCCACCGCCCAGAATGGTGAGGTCTCCCGCATCGTTCCCCACCTGAGCGAGGGAGCCGGGGTGGCCACCACCAGGGGCGACGTGGATCTTGTGGTCACGGAGTACGGGATCGCAGAGCTCCACGGCAAGGGGATCTATCAGCGGGTCATGGAGCTCGCCCAGATCGCCCATCCCAAGTTCCGCGAGGAGCTGATCAACGAGGCCAAGAAGCGGCACTACATCTTCGCCGACCAACTGCCTCCCACCAAGCAGGACCTCATCTTTCTGGAGAACTACAAGTACTACCTGAGCCTGCCGGACGAGAAGACCATCGAGTTCCGGCCCCTTCTGCCCTCGGACGAATTCGCCTCCCGCAACTTCTTCTACTCCCTGCAGGAAACCACGGTTTACTACCGCTTCTTTCAGAGGCGGAAGGTCTTTTCCCGGGACATGCTGCAAAAGCACTGGGCCGAGGTGGACTACAAGAAAAACATGACCATTATCGGCCAGATCCAGAAGGGCCAGCGCAAGGTGATCGTGGCTATCGGCTCCTACGCGGATTCCGACGAGAAGGAGGGCTACGCCGAGGTCGCCTTCGTGGTGCGGGAGGACCTCCAGGATCAGGGCATCGGCAGCTATCTCCTCTCCATCCTGGAGTCCATCGCGCGGGAGAACGGCTTCAAGGGCTTCATAGCAACCGTGCTCAGCGAGAACACCAAGATGATCCACGTCTTCAAGAAGCGCTATCACGGTGCCAAGGTCAAGATGAGCGGCGGAGGGGACGTGGAGATCCACATGCCTTTCGAGGAGGCATCCGTGGAGTAGCACACCGAGGAGCCGCCGGAAGCGGCGGGATTCCGCAAGCTGGGGACGCGTCGGACAACGGTCCGCAGGCTATTCGGGAAAGTGGGGGAAAAGCATGGTCCGGCCCTCCTGGACAATGTACCCAGCGTCCTTGAGGGACTTCAGGGCCTTGGTGATGCTCACCCTGTGCGCGCCCACCAGGAAGGAGAGCTCCTCGTGGGTCACGGGAAAGGAGATTACATAGCCCCGTTTCTCCCGGGTCCCGTGCTCCCGTGCCAAGTCGGCCAGAACCTTGTACAGGCGATCCTCCAGGCGGGGAATGGATATGGACCCCACGCGGCTGGTCAGGGAGGCGATCTGCCGTCCCAGGCGCCTGATGACCTGGATCCCGATATTGGGCCGCTCTGCTGCGATCTCCTCGAAGAGATCCTGGGTGAACTCGCTGAGGCGGCACGAGTCCATGCACCAGGCCGAGGCCGGCGAATCCGAGTTGTACCCGCTGAACACGTATTCCCCGATGAAATCCCCCGCTCCCCGAATGTCCAGCAGGATCTCGCTCCCGTCCTCCAGGACCTTGCTCAGCTTGATTCGTCCGGCCAAGATGAGAAAAAGGGAGTCGGAACGTTCGCCCTGAAGAAATACCGCCTCACCGGACTGGAAACTCCGCTCCGCCGATCTGTGGCTCAAGAAGCGAACCTCCTCCGCTGTAAGCCCCTCCAGCGCGGAGGACTGAGCGAGCTCCCGACTCAACTCGCCATCTCGGGACGCTCCGGACATGCCCTTTCCCCCTTGCTGAATCCGTGTTTTCGGCGCGCCATTCTCCTTCCTCCGCATTCCCCGAAAATGAGCCTCCTCCCCGGCTCCGGCACGCGCATGAAGCAGCTCCGCTTTCCTGTACGTGGTCGACTCGGGCAGGAGGCATTGACCCTTTCCGGAAAGGATAGGCCATTCCGCAAGGAATGACAAATCCCGGGAAAACAAAGAAAAAAGCCACCCCCGCTCCTGGCAAGGAGGAACGGGGGCGGCCGATTCGACGCGTCCTTTTTGCTTCACGCGCTCATGCGCCTTCTCCGGAAAGCGCGGCTAGCTGCTCATAATGTCGTGCATCTCCACGGCGGGATGCTTCTTCTCCTTCAGAAAGGGCAGGATCT
>CAYNCR010000017.1:2248-18791 GCA_964395575.1 uncultured Desulfohalobiaceae bacterium | reverse complement strand
CGCTCAGTCTGTTGCTCCGTCAGACCCGCCTTTCCCTTCTCGCCCCGCAATCCTTGAAGGATTTCGCTCAGCTCGGCCTTCCCCTCGGATCCAGAAAAGAGATTGCCAGAGGCAAGAGCCCGCAAGAATTTCTTCTGGCCTGTATTCCCGCTCGCCATTTCCTGCAGAAGGGAAAGCAGACGTCCGCCTTCTTGGGACTGGGCTGTATCCCCTTCAGATCCCGAGGCCTGGGAGGCATTCCTCGCAAAATTCGCCAATTGAGCCGGATCGAGCTGAAACAGGAGCGCCATCAGCTGCAATGATGCCGTGGCCTGGGCCTGCTCTCCCTGCTCCGTTTCATTCGCCCCTTTCGAGTCCTCAACCGCCCCCTGCAAAAACTGAAGGAAAGAATTGACGCTCGTCTCTTTCCCCGAAGCCTCACCCTGCTTCAGGGCTTTCTTCCCCTGGGCGGCCAAATCCCGAATTTTTGCTCCGGGATCAGAGCTCTGTGCTGCATCTGGAAAAACGGGTATAGACATGGCTCATCCGTACGTGCTGAATGGGGTTAGGGGTGCTCCTGCGCAAACTGCCCTGTGAAAACATGGTCCTTCAGACGCATCGCTGAGCCCTTTAGGAGGCATGGAAAAACCGAACAGGGCTCGTGTCTTGATAAATGGAATCTGTCGCCTTCTGTACTTCTGGTTGACTGCTCGTACGTTCTGTCCGGGCGCCAATTGTCAGCAGACAAGCCACGAGTTGCCTTCCGGAAAGTCCTTTTGCGGATGGCAACGAGCTCCATGTCTTGCTTTTCCCAAAAAAAGAAATGATAGCTCGTTTCCGGATGGAAACCGGACCAAGGGGCAGTGAGGGGGCTGGGCGGGTATTCTGGCGGGCGGTTCGAGAAACGGAGTTATTCTTCTTCCGGGACCTCCAGTTGTGAGAGGTCCGTGCTCAGGATGGCGGCCTGCTCCTTGTCCATGCTGTTCAGGACTTCCGCTGCCGTTCCGCTGCGCATCCGGGAAAGGATATTCACCGCCAGATCCCGCTTCACACTGCCCAGAGCGGCTGCCGCCTTGCCCGGATCCATTCTCTGATAGATCCGGCTCAGCTTCTGGACCCGCTTTTGCTCCTTCTGCTCCTTCTCCGCCAGGAGCTCCTCGAGGTCCCCGCGCCATTGCCTCAACTGCTTTAATTTCTTCTCGACCTCTTGCTCCAAGACCTTTAGCTCCTTTTCCCGTTTCGCCATGCTCTCCTTTTTGCGCTGGAGCTTTTCCCTCTCTTCCTTCAAGGAGGCAAGCACCCTTCGTTCCTCAACGGAATCGATGCCCTTGGTCCCGCTCCAATCAGTTGCGTTTTGCGCGTGAGCCGGAACCATGGCGATAAGAAAGACCAGACAGGTCAAGCAAAGAGCTGCTGAGATGGGCCTGTGTCTTCTCATATCCCTCCCCTTTCGTGAAAAAGCACAGCGATTTCATCCAATTCCTGCTTTTCCTTGTCCTCCAGATATTGTTCGTATCTGCTATCCTGTTTTTCCTTGAGCTTCTCCATGAGCTTCCTCTCCCTGCTTCTTTCAGAAAGCTCCTGTTTTTTTCTGGCCACGTCGTCTTTGGCCGACTGGAGCTCACTCTCCCTTTGAGCGATCACATTCCGCACTCGCCGCAAGTGATTCTGATAGACAAGGATTTCTCCCACATTCATCCCCTGTCTTTTCTTGGCTTCGAACTCGGTACACAACTCCCGGAGGCATTCCTGTTCCCGATCCAGCTCCCTGGAGAGCCTTTCCTCCTCCTCACGGGATCGAATCAGGCGCTCCTGGGCCCAGTTCTCCAGAGTCCGCCTATATCTCAAAACTGTATGAAGCCGAAAGGGTTTCATTGGCGCTCCTGGTTCATTCCTGGAAAACCCTCATGTCCGTTGAGCTTGGACGATAAGGATAAATTGGGGGAGGAGCAAAGCGCTCACCGATTCAGTGAACGGATTCAGAGCAGACCTCGCCCCCTGTTGCCCAAACAAAAATGCCGAATTGTGACACACGAGCTGTCCGCAATCATTGAAAGATGGATTTCATTTCCTCCACTGCCTGTTCCAGGGGAACCCTCTCCTCCTTGCCCTGACTGAGAAAGGCGTTCACCGCGTCGATGTGCTTCAGGGCATAATCTATGCGCTTATTGCTCCCAGCGGAATAGGCCCCGATATTGATCAGGTCCTCGGACTCCTGATACGTGGCCAGGACGTCCTTGATCTGAGCGCTCAAGCGCTGGTGCTCCTCATCCACCAGGTCGTTCATGAGCCTGCTGGAGGACTGCAGCACATCGATGGGCGGATAGTGGTTCCGGGAGGCCAGCTGCCGGGAAAGGACGATATGCCCGTCCAATATGGAGCGCACCGTGTCCGTAACCGGCTCATTCATGTCGTCCCCTTCCACCAGGACCGTGTAGAGCCCGGTAATGCTGCCCTTTCCCTTGAAGTTCCCGGCCCTTTCCAGGAACTTGGGCATTTGGGCAAAGACCGAGGGAGGGAATCCCTTGCTTGTCGGCGGCTCGCCCACTGCGAGCCCGATCTCGCGCATGGCCATGGCGTAGCGGGTCACGGAGTCCATGAGCATGAGCACGTTTTTGCCCTGGTTGCAGAAATACTCCGCAATGCTTGTGGCGGCGAAAACGCCCCGCATGCGCAGAAGCGGCGATTGATCCGAGGTGGCGACAACCAGGACCGAACGCTTCAGCCCTTCGCTGCCCAGATCCTGTTCAATGAATTCCCGAACTTCCCTGCCCCGCTCACCGATCAGGGCGATCACATTCACGTCCGCCTCCGTGTCCCGGGCCATCATCCCCAGCAAGGTGCTCTTGCCCACCCCTGACCCGGCCATGATGGCCATGCGCTGTCCCATTCCGGTGGTCAGGGTACCGTTGATGGACCGAACACCCAAATCCATGGGGGAGGCAATCTGTTCCCGTTGCATGGGACCCGGCGGCAGGGCATACAGAGGCATCTCTTGAGACAGGCAGGGGCATGGATCTCCGTCGATGGGATTTCCCAGGGCGTCGAAGACGCGGCCCAGCATCCCTTCGTCCACCTGAATTCTGGCCCTGGAATGGCGAACCCGGATAAGGCTCCCGGGACCGAGTCCCCGCAGCTCGCCCAGAGGCATGAGCAGGGCCCGAGAATCCCTGAAACCCACTACCTCCGCCGAAATAGGGGGACCACCGCTTAGAGGGACGATGTCGCACATGGATCCCACCGAGGCCTCAGGACAATGGCCCTCGATAATGAGCCCGATAATATTGGTCACCTTCCCGCGCACCCGAAACGGGGATGTATCCTTGGCCGCCTGGATCAGATTTTCCATCAAGACTCCTCGTTCGCGATCTCGTTGTAGAGCTGGTCCTGGATCTTTTCCAGCTTGCTTTCGATTGTGGCATCCACTTTGCCCTGATCGGACTCCACAACACATCCGCCCCGGGATATGCTCTCGTCCGACTCCACGACAATGCTCTGCAAACCTCGTATGCTGGACAGAAACAGGGGCTTGTTCTCGGTGACCACTTCCATGTCCCGGGGATTGACCCGCACGCGATACTCCTCGGACTGTATCGCGGCCTGGATTGCCTTCTCCACTGCCCGCAGAATCGCCGTCTCCCGGGAGTGTACTTCGACATGAATCACCTGTTCCGCAATGATCCGGACCAGACGCACCATGTCCTGTTTATTGGAATTCAGGAGAGAGCTGCGCAGAGAGTTGAGCTGCTCCATGGCCTGGGCCAGGGATTGCACTGTCAGATCCAGCTCCTCCTGCAGCTCTTGTCTGCCTTCCTGCTTTCCCCTGCTATACCCCTCTTCCACACCTTCCTGTCTCCCCTGTTCACAGGCCTCTTCCCTGATGCTCTCTACCTCCTGCCGGGTAAGGCCGCAGTACTCGTCCGGGGAGGATTCGGAGCCCTCTTCCTTGTCCCGGCTGCTCTCGGAAGTCTCGTTTCCACCCGGGACACCGCTGGAAGGGATAAACATCCCGTTCTCGGATTCGCCCAGATTATCCAGATCCCGGAATTCCATCCTCTGAACCACGTCATCTGCTCCGCCCTGGTAAACTTTAGACAAAGACCTCATCTGCTCCTCGCCCTGGTATGACAATTCGATCCTCTTGTTCCAGCCTCAAAGCGATCTGCACAATGCTCTGCTGGGCAGCCTCCACGTCCGAAAGTCGCATGGGCCCCATGGCCTCCAGATCCTCTTTGATGATTTCCCTGGCCCGCTGACTGATATTGGAAAAAATCTTTTCCTGCACTGTTTCCGAAGCCGTCTTCAGGGCAGTCGTCATGGTCTGATTGTCTATTTCGCGCAAGATCTGCTGCATGCCGCGATCGTCCACTCCCACCAGATCCTCAAAGGTGAACATCTTCTTGCGGATCTCCTCTGCCAGCTCCGGATCGGTCTCCTCGATGGAGTTGAGCAGATTCTGATCCACACCCTGCTCCATGCGGGTCAAAATATCCACGACCTTGTCCACTCCGCCCACCTGTTGCTGCTCCTTGCTGATAATGCCCCCGATTTCCTTTTGCAGGGCGCCTTCGATCTGTTTGAGCACTTCCGGAGAAACCTTGTCGATCTTGGCCACCCTGTGGATGACATCGGCTTTGAGCTCCTCCGGGAAGTAGGGCAGGACCTTTCCAGTGTGATCCGATTTCTGGGTGCACAGAATCAGGGCGATGGTCTGGGGATGCTCATTATGCAGCAACCCGGCTATAGTCCGCGGATCCATCATGGAAATGGTTTCCAGGGGCCTGGACTCACTTCCGGAGACGACCTCCTCCAAGAGGGCCTGCACCCGGTCCGGATCGCCAGAGGAGCTGATCGCGTTCTTCATGAACTCTCCCCCATCGACAAAGATCCCGGCATATTCCTGCTGAGTCTTGCGATAGTGGTCCAGGGCGGCTTTGGCCACCTCAGCGGGAACATGATCGAACTGGGCCATGCTCCGACTGACCATGCGGACCTCGAAGTCGCTGAGCTCCTTGAAGACCTCGGCGGTTGTTTCCTCGCCGAGACAGAGAAGCAGGATCGCGGCTTTCTCGATTCCGGACATCTTGGAGAATTCCATACAAGGCGCTCCAGCCTGAATAACTCGGTTTAACAGTAGGCATTGCGTTGTGCGTCACAAGCCGCAATCTCGGATCAGACGGCAAGGGGGTGCACTCCATGGCCCCTTTCCCGGACAAAGAATTCTCCTCACAGGGCTCCAACTAGGTCGGCCAACCACGCCGGAAGCAGCTCATGCTCCGGCCACACACAATCACCCCTCTTTGAGCCAGGCCTTGACCACCTGCGAGGGAGTGACATCGGACTGGGAGATCTCGCTGCGGAGCTGTTCTATGGGTTGATCCTTGGAGGGGATCTGGGGCTGCTGGGACTGCTCCTCCTCCAGTTGCTGCACGGTTTTATGATGCTCGCGGACCTCTCCCTGGAGGGTTTGGACAAGGGGCCGAAGGAGAAAGATATAGAGCAGGATCATAGCGATCAGGGCAGCCCCGTACTTGGCAAAGGGATAGTACTGCTCTATCCCAGCGGCATCGGATGCCGTGACCCCCTTCCCCTCCATAACGCTTTTACGAAAGGGCATGGAGACCACCTCGATCCGGTCCCCCTTGTCCCTTCTCAAACCCAGGGCGCTGGAAACCATGGTCTGGATCGAGTCCAGCTGTTCCTGCCCCACGCCCTGGGCCGCTTGCGCGCTCCCCTCGCCCTGTCCGGACTCCCCGACCAGAACGGACACGGAGAGCTGCTCCACGCCGCCAATGGGTTTGCTGGTCTCCGTGATCTTCTTGCCGATCTCGTAATTGGTTATCTCCTTGCTCTGCGAGCTAGGAGCGCTCATCATAGTGGTTTGTTCTTCTCCATCTTCCAAATTGGATTGCGCCCCAGGGACCCCGCCAACTTCCTTGCCACCGGACTCCTGGGTGATCTCCTTCTCGCTGCGGGGCACCACGTTGCCGGTATCGAAGGATTCCTCAGTGCTCGTCTTTTTCGTGAAGTTAATATCCGCAGTCACCCGAACCAGGGCGCGGCCCGGACCGAAGACCCGATCCAGAAGCGATTGCGCCTTCTCTTCCAGCTGCGTCTGCACCTTTTGCTTATATTTCAGCTTTTGCGGGGACATGGGGCTATCCAGCCCCTCGCTGTTATCAGTCAGCTTTTGTCCCCTATTGTCCACCACGGTCACATTCTCCTTCTCCAGCCCTTTGATGCTGCCGGAGACGAGATGGACGATCCCGCCGATCTGGCGCTTGTCCAGGCTTCGATTCTGGGCGGTGCTGAGCATGACAGAGGCCTTGGTTTTCTTCTGCTGATCCCGGAGCAGGCGTTCCTCGGGCATAACCAGATGGATGCGGGCATTTTCCACAGGCCCCATGCTGGTGATGGTCCGGGCCAGCTCTCCTTGCAGGGCCCTCTGATAGTTGACCTGCTGAGTGAATTTGGTGACACCGAAGTCCTGTTTGTCGAAGATCTCCAGTCCCACCCCCTGTCCCTTGGGCAGTCCCGCTCCGGCGAGCTTCAACCGGGTGGAGTAGACCTTGTTCGCCGGCACGCGAACTGTCTTGCCCTGATCCGCCAATTTGTGGGGGATGCCTTCACCCTTCAGCCACTGCACCACTGAGGAGGCCTCCTTTTGGGACAGATTGGCGTACAGGGTCTTGTAGGGAATCTGCTGGGTCTGGAATATGATCCAGGCAAAAGCGGCCAAGGAAATAAGGGCCACAAGGGCCAGACTTATCTGACGGGAACGCGGCCACTCCCTGATCCGAGAGACAATATTCGTTGTGCTTCTCCCTTCCTCAGCCATACACCACCTTTTTGGATCGCCTTCCGTAGCGCGGAATGCGGATACGCATTATATCCCCAATAGCTTCTCCAGGGGGATACGAGAGATTGTCCCTGGGTTCCGGGATAGAGGCAGGCCTTGTCTTCCCGGTGCGACACGCCCGTATACCGGGGATACAAACCAGGATGTCAAATGAGTGACCAACCCCTGAATCCCTTTCTCGAAACCGGCCCGCCGGCATATAAACAGAGCGTTCCCGCCAGAGCGGAGCGGCTCTCAGCACCGAAAGAACCGGACGTTCATGCCTCAATGCAAGAAGCGAACCAAGTATGGGGGAACACGTTACGGACAAAGCTGGAAGACATTTCAACCTCCCGCCTCAAGTGCATCATCGGCTTCGGCTCAAACAGGCGGGATCTTGGAAAGGGATCAGAGGAGTCAGAGGCAGAGGCAGAGAGCTGATCGGTCATTTCTGCATCATTTGAAAAAGTGCCTCTCCAAAGGAGGGTTCACCAGATCAGCCCTTAAAGGATTGTTATCCACACCATTCAACAATCTCCATTTCCAGGCAATCCAGGACACCAAAAAAGCTTGGCAATGCTGAGAATCGACAACAATTTCCAGTAAATTCAATATGTTATACATAATAGCATATGGTGTCATTTTTTTCGACATCCGAATCAAAAGGAATCTTTACAAACTGCCAAAACGATGACAGAGTCGATTGTGTTCAAAAGCCGAAAAGAAATCCATCCCCAGAAGACACCGATTACCGCTTTTTTCTTTCCGGGAGACGGGGAAAAAGCTGTTGCACTGTGAGAGCTTGACGGTTATGCCGAATACTCCCTGGTCCCTTGATAAAGGCGCATATCCCCCTCCCATTCCTGCGTATGGATTCAGAGGCTTTTATAGACATCGCCTTGGCAACCACTTATGGAAACCTCTCTTAAGTTGTGAAAGCTGGTTATGAGCATTCCCCAAAAAACGATCCTTGTCGTTCATCCGGAACCGGAAAAGCGCGAATATGTGCAGAACCTCCTTCAAGAGGACAAAAACCTCAATGCAGAGGTTGCTCCGGACCCGGAGGCCGCCCACAATATCCTCGAACGCATCAATATCCATGTCCTGTTGGCACCCGCTTGCCCCAACCAGGAGGGCCTTGAGCTCCTGGAGCATGTTGCGGGAAACCACAAAACGATTGTTCCGGTGGCCTGCCTTCCTTCCGGGGATCAGGACGCCGTTGTTCAGGCTTTGAATGCCGGAGCCCAGTATTACATCAACACGCCCTTCCAGCCCCAGGAAGTCTGGCTCATTATCCAGAGGGCCCTGGAGACCTTCGAGAAGCTCGCCCAGCAAGGGACCCCCGATCAGGAGCTCAGAAAAGGGGATGGATTCTACGGCATCGTGGGCGCGAACAAGGAGATGCACAAGCTATTCCATCTGATCGAAAAGATCGCCGAGGAAGGAGAAAGCACGGTTCTCATCCAGGGCGAGAGCGGAGTAGGGAAGGAATTGGTCGCCCAGGCCTTGCACGCCCACAGCCCCAGACAAAATGAAAGGCTTGTCCCGGTCAACTGTGCCGCAATTCCCCAAGAGCTGTTGGAGAGCGAGCTATTCGGATACGAAAAAGGGGCGTTTACCGGAGCGAATCAGGCCAAGAAGGGTCGATTGCACTACGCGGATAAGGGTACGCTGTTCCTGGACGAGATAGGGGATATGCCGCCTGCTCTCCAGGCCAAGCTGCTGCGGGTGCTTCAGGAGAAGGAATTCGAGCCTGTAGGGAGCGTCAAGCCCCACAAGGTTGATGTCCGGGTCGTGGCTGCCACGAGGTGCCATTTGGAGGAACAGGTGAATGCTGGAAATTTCCGGGAAGATCTCTACTACCGTCTGAGCGTGGTGCCCATTCGCATTCCGCCACTGCGAGAACGCATAGACGACATCCCCCTTCTTCTGGAGAAATTCACCCATCTGTATCATCGCAATCGCATACATAGCCTGAAAAGATTCTCCACAGAGGCTGTGAAGGTCCTGAAGAATTACTCCTGGCCGGGAAATGTCCGAGAGCTCAAGAACCTCGTCCAGCGTTTGAGCATTCTGCAGGAGAAGGAAACTGTAGACGTAGAGGATCTCCCAGAAAAATACATTGCCGAAGCGGAGTTGAATACCGATGCCGGAAGCCCTCCTCAGGAGAGCTCCATTTCCGTAACCCAGGAAACGGAAATCGACTTCAACACCCAGGTCAGTGAATTCGAGGACCGTCTGATCCTCCAAGCCCTTATCGCCACCAACGGCAACAAGAAGCAGGCCGCTAAGAACTTGAATCTCAAGCGAACCACTTTACTGGAAAAAATCAAGAAAAAGAATCTGGACAAGCTCTACCTTCAGTATATTGATGAATAGAGAAGATTATCTGCTTTTTCGTCGCACCAAACAAGAAAATCGGCGAGTTAGAGCCCAGCATCTTTGAAAGGTCACTTCTTGGACGCCTTAACCCCCTTTTGCTTCAAATAGTCCACAATGGACCGAAATGATCGGCCTTCCTTCTCGTGAAGCTCGCGGATGGTTTTGAGTATATCCTGTTTATCCGCTTCCTGAAGGTCTTCAGGGATCTCGATCCGGAATTCGTCCTCAACTTCAGCCTTCTCGTCTTCATCTGCCGTATCCTCGTGGGTCTGTTCTTCATCCTCACCGCTCCCCCCTCCGTACTTGGCTTCAATATAGGCCTCCATCTTGCGCAGGATGTTGCGCTCCAGCCTGCTTTCCTCGTCCTCCTGGGGCAGATCGTAGTTCTGGATCATCTCATTCATGATGGACTGATAGCTTTTTCCTGAGCTTTTTTTCAGCCTCTCCAGCTTGCTCACGCTCTCCGGCCATAACCAAACCAGTTGTTGTTTCCACCCCTGAGCCAGCCTGTCCTTCTTCCAGCCCATGTGCCCTCCTTTTCTATAAAGTTTATATAAACTTTATAGAAGGATGAATCCACTGTCAAATCAGGGTTTCTGTAATTCATAGACAGGCACTTTTTTCAATAGATGAAAAAAAAATATGCAGTTTATAGAAGCCTTCTATAAATGTATTGTCTCTGGGAGGATAACCGGGAAACTCGTTCCGGGGCTTTAAGAGATTGTTCACGGGGTTCCTTTTTATGGCTCAAGCCATTCAATGGTCTCACGCCACATAACGAATCCCGGAGGATATTTTTTTCAGGAATCAGGAGGGACCCCCTTGGCAGAGAAACAACGCATTCGCGGATGCTGACTTGGGCCAAAAGATCGGGGGACCATCCAGCAGTCCCTCCAGCAATGCCGCGATAGGGGCCGGCTAAAAAACCCTCGGGCTCCCTGCTGGCACAGGGACAGGCGAAAGCCCAATAGCTGGCTCGAGCCCTCTTGCCGAAATTTTGCTGCTCACCTTGCACAGACGGGCAAAACGAGGTGCGCAGGAGACGAGCTCCAGGTTCCTGCGGAAAAAGAGAATTCGTTCAAGAGCAGTATCTCTTCACCAACAGCATCAATCTGCGGCTCCCTTTTATTTGGCGCTAGCGACCCGTCGCACGCTGGAGGTCTTGTGCCGCGCGCCGTGAAGTGTTTTGAAACGCCCCATGTACCCACTTTAACACCATTTATGATGAGCTCTATCTATCTATTTAGATAAATTGAAATTATTTAGAAATTGTACCGGTGCAATAAAGTGTGTACAGGGCAAGCTGCTCCCCTCGGTCGCTCTACGTTCGGGACATGCTTGGCGAACCGATGCCGCTGGGATAGGACCAGGCAGGTCCCTCTGATTTACCGATTTGAACGGCAACGTCGTGGCCTGTCCGGGGCGAGACTCAGCTTCCCGGGGGATTGCAGTCAGAACCCCCTTCATCGGCTGTTATCAGCCGAGCAGGGAAAAGCACCCCCCACAGGATGATGGACAAAAGGCTTTCCCTCATTCCGCCCCGGGTATGGATCTCGCATTTGGGCCGCGAGATCCAGGCAATCACCTCCATGACTCTGTCACATGATTGGCAGGAATTTCCTCTCACCCTGCTGTAAACGGCGAGGCTTCCGCAGCTCCCTCTCGGTTTGCCGGCACCCGCTATCCCTCGGCCAGCTGGATCCATGGAGGCCCCACCCGAGACAGCGCTAAGCGGAGAGTTGCTCCCTCTACCACTGGATCGGCAAGGCGATGTCACTCTAACCCCTTTCCAGGCGCTTCCGGGAGCTGGTGCATCGATGAGCGGCCTCACCAGCCTTCCATTGAGGCCACCCTGTTATTCCTGTCCCGGATCATGGCTCCGCAGCAACGCCTCAGGGACCTCGAGGCCGGATTGGAGCATAATTTTCAGCACCCCAATCAGCCTTGTCCGTAGACTCGTGGTATCAAAGCCCGACTATCAAAAGCCGGACTCATTCAGCCCAAAAAACGTGGTGTCCAGCCCGGACATCAAAGCCGCATTCAAAACAGCTCGAACTGTCAGAAAATCGCCATATTTCGCCGGAAAGGTGCAGGTGCCGGTGCCCAAACTTCGAAAAGCAGGGAGATTTTTACAGGCACAAGGAATTGGGCTTGGCCGAAAGCCGATCTATTTCAAGTGCTTATGATAAAACCTTTTTACGCTGTCCTTACTCCATTGGTTTTTATATTGTGGAGTTATATATCCTTCTTTATTCAATATATTTGCTATATTAAAAAAAGAATAACCCTGCTTTTTCAAGGCGCCCATCCTTTGCTTTACCTGTTTAATATAACTATCCAGGTCAGATATATTGCCATTTATATTGCTAAAGCTATCAGCTCTATTATTTTGATTTTCAATCCTTTCAAGACGATGCTCCAAACTAACAATTCTGTTGTAAAAGTTTATATTGCTGGCAATATTGTCTTCGGTGTTGACCATATTGTTATCTATATTTCTTTGAATGATCCTGTTTAGGACATCTGTATAACTCTCCCCTTCCTTCTTCTGGTCCTCCACCAATTCCACCGATTTGGGAGCCAGCCAGATCAATATATCCTTCCAGCCCTCAGCTCTTCGTTTCTCTCTCCATTCCTTTTTCTTCATTCCAGCCCCCCACTGGCTTCAGTTTAATGACGACAATATATCTTACTATATAGCTCAAGCTATATGTCAAGAAGTTCTATTTTATATGACAATGTGGCCATTAGTTGAATTGTTGCGTGAAATTGTCTGACGAGGCGAGACGGGGAAGGAGGATTGTATAGAACAAGGCACAGACAGGCTCACTAAGAGCTTCATCTGATACAGAGATTGGAGAGAGGCAAGTTGAGGGGATTGAACGTGACAAGGTTTTCAGACGAGAAAACAGGGTATGTGCTTGTCCGTGAAGGGGAGCAAAAAAAAGGCTCCCGAAGGATAGCCTTCGAGAGCCTTTAGCCGTCCAGTGAAGCTGTCCACTGGAATCGAAATGGCGTCCCCAGGGGGATTTGAACCCCCGTCACCGGCGTGAGAGGCCGGCGTCCTGGACCGTGCTAGACGATGGGGACGTATATGGTGGGTCGTGCAGGATTCGAACCTGCGACTCTCGGCTTAAAAGGCCGATACTCTACCAGCTGAGTTAACGACCCGGCCTAGTGCGTCGAGCCGATTGGCGGTAGAGAACGGAAGCCGCGTCGCGCCTTCTCAACGTCTCTTAGGCTAAAGGCCGCGTTTCCCTCTTTCCGCTGGAAATCCTGCCCGCCAACCGATTTCCCTTTTTAAGGAAAGTGCGGTTTCTTGTCAAGCCACTCACCAACCGAAATACAAATCGCTACGCTTTTTCCGCGCCCGAGGAATCGATCCGCTGCGTGCCGCCCATGTACGGCCGAAGCGCCGTGGGAATGACAATCGAGCCGTCCTCCTGCTGGTTGTTCTCCACGATGGCCAGCAGGGTCCTGCCCACGGCCATTCCGGAACCGTTCAGGGTATGCAGCAGCTCCGAGCCCTTGGCGTTCTTGGGCTTGTAGCGGATCCCGGACCTTCTGGCCTGGAACTCGCGACAGTTGGAACAGGAGGAAATTTCCCGGAACGTATTCTGTCCGGGGAGCCATATCTCCACATCGTAGGTCTTGGCTGCGGAAAATCCCAGATCCCCGGAGCACAGATTCACCACCCTATAGGGAAGCTCCAGCTCCTGCAGGACAGACTCCGCGTCCTGCAAAAGAATCTCGAGCTGACTCTCCGAGTCTTCGGGATGGGTGAAGCGCACAAGCTCCACCTTGTTGAACTGATGCTGCCGGATGAGCCCCTTGGTATCCTTGCCGTAGGATCCAGCCTCGGAACGGAAACAGGGAGTGAATGCGGTATAGGCCAGAGGGAGCTCGTCCTCGGGGATGACCTCGTTCATGTGCAGATTGATAAGCGGAACTTCCGCCGTGGGGATCAGGTAATAGTCCCACTCCTCAAGCTTGAACAGGTCCTCCTCGAACTTGGGGAGCTGCCCTGTTCCCTGCATGCTCTCGCTGTTCACGATAAAGGGGGGAAGGATCTCGGTGTAGCCGTTGCGCTGCGTCTGCAGCTCGAGCATGAAATTGATCAGAGCCCGTTCCAGCCTGGCGGCCCAGGACCAGTACACTGCAAAGCGGCTTCCGGTGATCTTGGCGGCACGCTCAAAATCAAGCCCGCCAAGCTCAGGGCCCAGCTCCCAATGAGGTTTCGGCTCAAAGCCGAACTCGGGAAGATCACCCCAACGCCGAACCTCGACATTGTCCTCGTCCGAATCGCCAGAGGGCACGTCTTCTTCAGGAATATTGGGGATAGCCAGTCTGATCTTCTGCAGGCGTTCCTCGCAGCCCTTTTTCCTCATCTCCAGTTCTTTGATCCGGTCCGAAATCTTGGAGAGATGATCGATCTGCTCCGAGGCATCCTCCCCGTTCTTTTTCAACTGAGCAACGTCCTCGGAGGCCTGATTCCGTTCCCTGCGCAGCTCTTCCTCCTCCTGGATCACGGTGCGGCGCTCCTCGTCCAGCTCGAGAAAATCATCAACAGATAACTCCTCGCCGCGCTTGGCCAAGGCCTCACGAACCAGGTCCGGATTTTTGCGAATAAACCTCAGGTCGAGCATACTTGCATCCCGCAAAGAACTCTTTCATTCAGAAAAAAGTAAGGGCGTAGCATGCCACTACGCCCTTACTAGGGAAGCCGGACACCCAAAGGATCCTGTTACCGCTGCTCCCTTTCGGGCCTGACGGGGTTACCAGGTCCTTTGCCGTCCGGCTCCCCCTGATCGGAACACACAGCCTTTGATCGGATTGCGACTTTCGTTGAGGCTGTATCAGGGGACAAAAAATGGCGGAGAGGGAGGGATTCGAACCCTCGGTGCCGGTGCTGCCGGCACACGCGATTTCCAATCGCGCGCCTTCGTCCAACTCGGCCACCTCTCCGGATCATGCGTTTTGGGCCAAGCGCTGGGACCCAAATCAAGCGGGGATTCCTGTCGCCAAAACAGAATATGTATATGCGCGAGGCCTGCTTGTCAAGCCACCGAAAACATGAACGCTCTATTCCGTGACACAAAAAAACGGCTCCACTACGAAGCCGATGAAATCGATGGCGGAGAGGGGGGGATTCGAACCCCCGAACGGGTATTACCCCGTTACTCGCTTAGCAGGCGAGCGCCTTCAGCCAGCTCGGCCACCTCTCCGCGCACAGACAAACCTAAATGGAAGGGCCTGCCTTGTCAAGAAGCTGTCGCCCCGTCCCTTCCTCCTCTTTGAGCAAGATTTTCCAACGCGAAACATAGACAACTGCAAGAAAGGCTCCCACTTACTCCAGAAAAACGGCTCCAGCGCCCGAAACCGTCTTTGCCTCACACTCCGGGATCTGCTACAACCCTTGTGTCTTGGAGGGGCTTGGAAGCAATGGCACAATTTCAAGCTGTGGTTTGTGATGCGACACAACGTCCCTGTGGAAAATATTCGCCCTATCCTTTGAGAGTCCGAATCCAAGGGCACCAAGGTGCTGCCTGCCTTTACATGCGCAAAACCAAGATTAATGCTTTTCAAGCCGGGCGATGCGCCCGGCCCCGCTCTCAGTGGAAAACACTTCCGAATAGCACCGCAAACGCGTTGAGACCTGTTCCAACCAGCAAGGACACACAGCTGCCGACCCTCCGGGAGGACTACTCCGTGGCACAGATCCGTTCATCTCCAGCTGCCCTGCTTGTGCTTCTCGCCACTGTGGCCATTCTTCTTCCGGGAATATCCCCCCCGGTGCATGCAGCGGAAGAAACCTCGCTCTCCCTTTCCCCAAGCTCCGAGACCCCCTGGCACCTCCAGGCGGATCGGCTGGTTGTCCGCCAAAAGAACAATACGCTGCACGCCTTTGGCAACATTGTGGTCAAAAAAGGGGAGACCCGATTCCAGGCCGATTATGCGCGCTACGACCGGGTCAAGGAACAGCTCCGGATGGAGGGGAATGTACGGCTCAAGAAGGAAAAGAACTCCGCTCAGGCCCAGAACGCCTTTCTCGACTTCACCGACCAGACCGGCTCCTTCCGGGAGGCCCAGTTCTTCCTCTATGATTCGCACATCTACGTCACCGGCAGCGAAATCCGCAAAACGGGCACGGAGACCTATACCTTCTCCAGCGCCACAATCACTTCATGCGACGGAGAGGTGCCGGACTGGTCCCTGAAAAGCTCACGGGGCACATTCATCCTGGATGGACACGCGCGTATGTGGCATCCCAGATTTCGTCTCAGGAACGCACCAATGCTTTATTCCCCGTTTATGTTTCTGCCTGCCAAGCGAACGCGCCAATCCGGATTCCTCGTCCCCGATCTCAGCACCAGCACCCAGGACGGACAATCCGTAACCCTTTCCTATTATCAGGTTATCGATCAGGAGCGGGACCTGACCCTTACCGTGCACGGCATGAGCAAGCGCGGGGCCCTGGTGGGAGCGGAATACAGATTCACCCCCGACCTGATGACCGAGGGCCTTGCCAGAGTGGACTGGCTCAAGGACCAAAAGGACGAGGAGGAAGTCAAGGAGTTCGACAATTACGAGCGGCCCAGCCCGAACCGTTTCTGGCTGCGAAGCAAGTACAACGGATACCTGATTTCGCCGGAATGGCGTACCAAGCTGGACCTGGATTTCGCCTCGGACAAGTTCTATCTCCGGGAATTCGACTATGGTATCCTGGGTTTCGAGGACAGCAGGCAGACCTTTCTGGAGCGCTTCGGTCGCGACATCAACGACAGGGACGACCCTATCCGCAAAAACGTTTTCACCGTAAGCCGGAACTGGGCGAGAGCAGGGCTGCGGACCCGCATGGAATACAATCAGAACCTGAAATACTTCAATACCGATCCGGATAAAAGTCCCACCCTGCAGCGCCTGCCCCAGATCGATTTCGATCTCCATCAAACCCAGCTTCTGGACACTCCCCTGGAATGGGAGGCCCAGAACCAGGCTACCTATTTCTGGCGCCGCAAGGACGACGCCACCAAGGGGAGCAGACTGGACATGCATCCCCGTGTCAGTCTGCCGTTTCAATCCGCATACGGCACGCTGACCCCCAGGCTGGGCTGGAGGGAGACCATCTATCACACCCCGGAAACATCAGAGAATCGACCGCAGATCGAACGATTCGAGCGGCGCGGCATCTGGGACTTCTCCAGCAGGGCGACCACAGAGCTTTTTCGGGTCTTTCGGCTCAATCCGGCGGGGGAGCTCGAGGCAACCACAAAAAATCGCGAAGCCTCGCAGTGGAGCATGATCAAGCACACGTTGCGTCCCCAGGCTAGGTACGACTACATT
>CAYNCR010000017.1:0-2238 GCA_964395575.1 uncultured Desulfohalobiaceae bacterium | reverse complement strand
CCAATACGATTCCGTGGACCGTATCGCGACGCAGAACGAGATCACCTACTCCCTGACCAACCTGTTCACCCTGCGCAAGGACAGGATCGTGGCATCAGCCGCGGGGAATGGCACACACACCAAGCGGACCAAGAGCTACCGCGAGCTTGTTGACCTCAAACTGGAGCAGAGCTACGACATCCACGAGGCGAGACGCTCGGACAACCTGGACACCTATCCCAGGCGGCCCTTCTCGGACATCCGGCTCGAATCGGAAATAACCCCCTTCCCCTGGATCTCGCTCCGGAATACTACCTGGTATTCCCCGTATGTGAATGATATCACCGAGCACCAGCATGTGCTGGACCTCTCCCACGGACCGTGGTCGGCCTTTTACGGCCATGACTACCTCCGGAATATGGAACAAGACATCCGGCGCAGCAATCAGGAAAAGCTCTCCATCGCCAGATATGGCGCGAGCCTGAAGCCCGATCCCGGATGGCAGCTGAGCTACTCCGAGGAGCGGGATGTTGAAAGCTCGCAGCTCATCGAGCGCGAAGCCCACCTTGGATACCTCGATCAGTGCTGGAAGCTCGGGCTGACCTACACCGAGGAGCCGGATGAGACGAGAGTGAGTCTCACTATCGGGCTGAGGCCCTTCGGAGAATTGGAACAGGGCGTCGCCGCCCAGGAACAGTAGGCCGCTTATGAACCAAGCCGAAGAACGCTCCGGAATCATTGTTCTGCCCAGTGAGCTCCAGAACCAGATCGCCGCGGGTGAAGTCGTGGAACGCCCTGCGAGCGTGCTCAAGGAGCTCGTGGAGAACAGTCTGGACGCCGGGGCCGACCGTGTCGAGGCGGGCATCGAGTCCGGAGGGCAGGGCCTGATATGGGTCCAGGACAACGGAATCGGTCTTGCTTCGGAGGAGCTGGCCTCCGCCCTGACCCGACACGCTACCAGCAAGATCGGCTCAGTCCACGACCTGCTGCATTTGTCCAGCTTTGGGTTCCGCGGCGAGGCCCTGCCCAGTATCGCCTCCGTATCCCGTTTCCGGATCGCCTCCGTGCCACGTGGCGCGAGCGAGGGAAGCAGCCTGGAGGTCGAGTTCGGGACTTTTTCCCAACCCCGTCCCGCTCCGGTTCGTGAGGGAACACGGGTCGAGGTGCGGGATCTTTTCCTCAACACTCCGGCCAGGCTCAAGTTCCTGAAAAAACAGAGCACTGAGGCCAAAAAGTGCCAGGACATGCTGCAGCGCCTGGCCCTGGTCAATCGCGGCTGCGCCTTTCGCCTGACCTCCAGCGGCCGCACGGTTCTGGACTTCGAGCGCAATCAAAGCCTGTTACAGCGCCTGGAGACCCTCTGGCCCGAACAGGTGACCGCCTCTCTCCTGTCGGTTCACCGGGAGAAAGACGGCGCCTCGATCAGTGGCTATGTGGGCCATCCGGACAGGGGCCAGGGCAGAGCTGACCGGATCCTTTTCTTCGTCAACAAGCGCCCGGTCCAGGACAAGCTCCTGTTGAGCGCCCTGAAGCAGGCCTATGCCGGGAGGCTCCTCTCCCGGGAATATCCCCAGGCCGTGCTCTTTCTGGAGCTGCCCCCCTCGGAGGTGGACGTCAACGTCCATCCGGCCAAGTCCGAGGTCAAATTCCGCGAGGAAAAGGCTGTCTATTCCCTGCTCGTGAACGCGGTCCAAAGCGTTCTCACCGATGCGGAGTCTTCGCTTACCGCTTCGGGATCGGAAACGGCCTCAAAAGACTTGGGCGGCTCTTCCCAGGGACAAACCGGATCTCCCCGGAAAACTCGGTTGCCAGAGACTGAGCTCCGGGAACGGCCGCACCCGTACGCCTCGCCGTCCGCAGAGAGGGGCGAAGTTCCGCTGTCCGGACCCTCGCCGGAACCACCTCCATCCCGTGAGCCCGAGGAGGAGGCGACCTCCGCCACGGCCCAGATCGCCCCGGGCCTGGCCTATGTGGGTCAGCTCGAGGCCACCTATCTCATCCTCCACTCCACGAACAAGCTCCTGTTCGTGGATCAGCACGCAGCCCACGAACGGGTGCTCTACACCAGATACACACAAGACGGGGAGACCCAACAAACGCAAAGGCTTGCCCTGCCCCTGCGGCTCCGCCTGCATCCAAGCGAGCAGAGTGTTCTGGATGACGCCGCCAGGAATCTGCGTGAGCTCGGCTTTGCCATTGACCGCGAGGACAGGGAAAACGTGTCCATCCAGGGCATCCCGCAGTATCTGGACCGCTCCG
>CAYNCR010000016.1:6946-18832 GCA_964395575.1 uncultured Desulfohalobiaceae bacterium | reverse complement strand
GATTCAAATGGTGTGAATGATGATGACTGGAGGGAATCAATTCCACCTCAGGCGGCACCAACAAGGCCAAGGTGTATTATGAAACCCAGCGATGCGCTCCACCCGCCATCGTCTCGCGACAATTCCCCTAATAAATCAGGAATTTAAAAGTATTTTCATACAAAAAAACCATAACGGAGGGCTTTCATGCGCATTGCTCTTCTCACCAACGAATTTCCTCCGGACACCTATGGCGGCGCGGGAGTCCACATCGACTATCTCAGCCGGGAGTTGGCGCGCCTGGACAATGCCGGCCACAGCATTCGGGTCCTGTGCTTCAGCGCCGAACCAAAGTCTCGGGAGCCGAACATCCATTCCCAAGGGATTCCGCCTCGAAAAGACGCATTCCCGGACACGGATGCTGTTCGGCACAAGATCCTCTCCATCCTGCAGAACAACCTCGAATTCACAGCAGCCATGGAGGAAGCGGACATTGTGCACTGTCACACCTGGTACACCCACTTCGCCGGCTGCCTCATACGCGACCTCTTCCGCATTCCCCTCGTGCTCACCACGCACTCCCTGGAACCCAACAGACCCTGGAAACAGGAGCAACTTGGAGCCGGATACCAGGTGAGCACCTGGCTGGAGCAAAGCGCCTATCAAAAAGCAGACGGGGTCATCGCCGTTTCCAAGGCGATGGAACACGATGTGCAGCATCACTATCAGGTGCCGCGGGACCGCGTTCGCGTCATCCCCAACGGGATCGATATCGAGGAATACGCTCCCAGACCCGATCCGGAGCTTGCGCGCTCCCTGGGCATCGATCCGAACCGACCCTTCATCCTCTTTGTAGGCCGCATCACCCCGCAGAAAGGCATCTTTCACCTGCTGGCCGCCGCGCCGAAGCTGCGTGCCGGAACCCAGATCGTTCTCTGCGCGGCGAGCGCGGATACCCAGGGCATGCACGAGGACCTTCGGCAGCAAGTGGAACGGATCAACCTGGAGACGGACACAGATGTGATCTGGCTGGAACGGCATCTGCCCCAATCCGAGATCATCCCCCTCTACTCCCAGGCATCTGCCTTCGTCTGCCCTTCGGTGTACGAGCCCTTCGGCATCATCAACCTGGAAGCCATGGCCTGCGGCACTCCGGTGGTGGCCTCGGAGGTAGGCGGCATTCCGGACATCGTGCTCCACGGCAAAACGGGATTTCTCGTGCCTTTCGCTCCCGTCTCGGAGGAAGACCCCGAACCCGTAAATCCGGAAGTATTCGCGGACGATCTGGCCCACGGAGTGAACTCGATCCTGGACAGTCCGGATTTGAGGCGGGATATGGGCAGGCAGGGCATGCACCGGGCCAGGGAGGCCTTTTCCTGGTCCGCTGTCGCGAAAAGGACCCTGGAATTCTACCAGGAGCTCATTCAAGCCAGAGGTCAGACGCCAGATGTCAGATAACAGATGTCTGGAGCCAGCCTGTCCCCTTCTCGGGCCCCGCTTAACCCATATGATTCACTAAAAGCTGGCCGGTGGAATACACTTGACTGATGAGGAATCGAAAACAGACGCTTCCACTGGGAAACCCCAAAAAAACCCCGGGGAGGAGCGGTGAAGCCATCCACCCGGGGCGGAAAACGGAAAGTTTGGGGAAATTGCGCCGCTCGGAAGCCGTGAGAGCGCCACGCGGCACGGGGTCTAGTCCGAGGCCTCGCCGAAGCGGAATTCCGCCCGGCTCATACACAGGCCCACATAGTTCAGATCGCACTCGCCCTTGCGAAAACCGCTTTTCGAGGCCCTTTTGAACCATTGCCTGGAGCGGTCATAGCTGATGGGCATCCCCAGACCCTCGTAGGAGAGAATGCCCAGATTGTACTGGGCCCGGGCCAAACCCGCTTCAGCCGCTTGACGCAGGAACTCCACGGCCCGGTCGTAATCCTGATCCACTCCTTTCCCCTCAATATAGAGCAGGGCCAGATTGTACTGGGCCCGGGCGTCACCACGCTCGGCAGCCAAGCGATACCATGTTGCCGCCGAGCCGCGATCCTGCTCCAGGCCCAGCCCCTTGTCCAGGAGCAGGCCCAGATTGTACATTGCCGTTCTTTTCCCCTGCTCAGCCAGGGGACGAAACACTTCCCCAGCCCGGCTGTAGTCCTCCTGGCGCAGGCTTGCGAACCCCTCCTGCATCCCGGTATCGGCACCGGAAACGCCCGCGAGAAAGAGGAAGCAGACAGCGAACACACCGGGGAGGAGACGTGCAAGACGGGAAGTGCCTCGCTCTCCTCCCGTGTCGCTCCTCCCGGAAGTTACGTCTGTCCGGAAGGGGCCACTCCGCATGGGTCTCGCACCGGACAACTCAGCCCTCCTCGGAAAGGGTGAATTCCCAGGCGCAGTAGTATTCCTCCGGATGCTCGTCCGGAGGGCAGCAGAGGCACCTGGTCTGGATTCTTGGGTCCACCGTCTTGGCGAAATTGGCGTATTCCACCTCCCCCACCGGCTTGCAGGGAAAATCCGGCAGATTCTTCCGCTTGCGTGCCGCCTGGACGCGGCAATCCACCATCTGAAAAACGGCCCGTGTGTCTGTCACCTCTATGCAGCGCTGCTTGTTCAGCTTGGCGTACATGCGGTGCTTGAGGCAGGTGACCAGTGCCGGAATGCCGCCTCCAGGCTCCATGCCCAGACGTTTCATAATCCGCTTGGCCTCGATTTGGGTAAAGGTCTCCCAGGCCTTGCGGTCCGCCTCGATGGCCGCGTCCATACCGTGATCCTGCTCCACCGCCTGAAACCAGAGCCCGTCGTGAGCCAACCAATTCTTGGCATCGTCGAGAATGATCCGGATCAAGTCCTCTCGATCCAGCTCATACAGGAGCTGCACACCCTCATCAAGAGACGCGTTCTCCAAATCCTCGCGTTTCGCGGCTGACTCGCTCATAGCCACCTCCTGCAATCGCATGAAGCTTCGTGGATATGACTGGTGAAGCCTCGTTCTGTTTCCCGTTGTCTGGACCGCCTACGGTTTCTTGCCCATTTCCTGTTTTTCACCATCTGAGCCGTGGACCTGATCTATTCAGCATCATTTGACGACTGCACGACTACAACTCAGGTCTTGGCCTGATCCTCGTCCCCATAGGAACGAAAACCCAGCTGCCTGAGGACCCACATCATGGGGCAGGTTGCGGAAAAAGCGGACTGCAGGAGGTTTATACCCACTAACAGTGTGAGAAGCAGCCACCACCAGGAAAAGAAAACGCCCAAGATCAGGCTGAGCAGCACGACACTTCCCGCGATACCTCGGAGAGCCCTGTTAATATCCATACCTCACCTCCTTGATGGTTGGGGGGTTGCACCAAGTGTTTCCCGGAAGCCTCGCCATGGGCCCGATACCCGGGCACCGCGATTCCTTTCGGACACCGTCCTGCGAAGAAAGCAAGTTCACGGCAAAAAAATCTTTTCAACTTTCCAGGAAACTGTAGCATATTTTCTCCAGGAGGTATAGGCCGCTCGAATACACAGGACAACAGGAGCGCCTCTTTGTTATCCGGCCAGCAGCTGGATCCGGGCCAGATTCTCCAGTTCTTCGGTGAGGCTCAGGGCATGATAGAGGTCCTCCCCCCAGCAGACCAGGCCGTGACCCTGTATGAACACGGCTCGACTCTCTCGGGCGACACTGCCGACAGCCCGCGCCAGCTCCGGGGTACCCGGCTTCGTGGCTGGGACAACGGCCATTTCCGCGGCGAAGGTATGGGCCTCGTACAGGGGCAGATCGAGCATTGCGCCGGGGTTGCGCAGGCTCAGGGCCAACAGGTGGGGCGGATGGGTATGCAGGATCGCCTCGGCCCTGGATTGACGGCGATAGACCTCCGCATGCATCTTGCCTTCCGAGGATATGCCCTCAGGCGGTAGCGCGGGAAGGGACTCGAGATCTGCGCTCACCAAGTCCCCCGGAGCGAGGCGACCCTTAGCGCAGCCGGAACGGGTAATCACCATGCGATCCCCTTCCCGCCGCAGGCTCAGATTGCCGTTCATTCCGCTCACCAACCCCTTGCGCCAAGCCTCGCGGCCGCCGGACTTAAGAACCTCCCCCACCTCCGCTGGGATGTCCCGGCCCCAGTCCGGTTCCTCTTCATCAGCTGAAATCAGGGGTTTTATATCCAGCACCGGAGTGCCGTCCAGGGCCTCCAAGGGGTGCACCGTCAGGCTCAGGTCGTCGATGTCCAGAATACGGACCGGATGCAGACCCACGGGAGTGGGCCGGTCCGGCGAGCGGGTGGCGAAAACCCCGCGCATGGGTCGCGAAGGATCTCCGCGTGGATGACACTGCAGCACCTCCCTGTCCGCCTCGTGGAGCCAGGTCAGCACCTGCATCGCCGCGCCGGAATAAAGCCCCATAAGGGCATCCCTATAGGCCTCGTCGATATCGATACGAGCCAGGGGCAGATCCGCACTGGCCTGGGTGGGTGTGTTTTGCCTGTCCGTCAGATGGGAACGGATCCTGCCAACAATCGAACACTGCGCCGAAGCTCTCCTCTCGGAGCCCATGCTCTAGCCTCCCCGCATATGGTCAAACCCCTCAATGCCAACGGGGTCGCCGTTCAAGCTGATACCCTCTCCCCGAACAACTTCGCCAAGGATCCTGGCCTCGGGCACAAGCTCGGCCAGCTCCTCCCTGCAGGATGGATCGATCGCCCCGAGCAGGGCGTATTCCTCTCCGCCCCGGAAGGCGAGCTCCACAGCGGATATTCCCTGCCAACGGGCGCAAGCGACCACTTCCGGATGGAGATCCTCTCGTCCCAGACGCAGCGCCGCACCAGTTCCCGGACCCAAGAGGCGAGGCACGTCCTTGGCCAATCCATCGGACACGTCCATCAGGGCCCTGAGACCGGAACAGGCAGCAATCCGCCTGGCCTGCGCGACATAGAGGCGCGGCCGCAGGTGGGCTGCCACGGCCTCGGGAAATTCCTCGCGCTCCCCTCCCTTTCCCAGGATTTCCAGGCCGGCTGCGGAAAGTCCCGGCTCGCCGACAAGGAAAAGCAGGTCTCCGGGCAGGCCTCCTCCCCGCTGGACACACGCGCCCGGATCCCCCCAGATAGTGATGCCCATTCCCAACCGACTGGAGCGGCTCAAATCGCCGCCTGCCAGATAGAGATCGTATTCCCGGGCCAGATCGGCCAAGCCCCGAAAGTATTCCGGCCAAAATTCGTCCGGCAGGTCCGGAACCAGAAGGAGATTCAGCAAAAAGCCATCCGGAACGGCGGCCATGGCCGCAATATCGGATATATTCACTGCCAGGCTTTTGTATCCTATATCCCGCGGAGAAAAATAGGACCTGGAGAAGTGCACGTCTTCCAGGAAAAGATCCGTGGACAGACAGAGCCTTTCCCCGCAGGGGATCACGGCGCAGTCGTCCCCGCGTCCCCCTTGCTCTCCCCGTCTTTTGCCGGGAAAATAGCGATCCACGAGCTCGAGGAAGGCCTCTTCGGTATCCAGCTTCATGGAAGATTCCTCCAGGGGTAACTATTCACCTCTCCACTGATCATTGTAAGCCGACACGGGGTGTTTTGAATCATTTCAGCGGAGACTATGCCAGATTTTCTTCGTCCGGCACTCACTTTACCCATGAGCATAGAAAATTTGGGCAAGCCTCAAGAAAAGTGAGTGCCGGACGTTAGAAAAACCAGAGTCGGAGCTGCATGAGGCAAAACACCCCGTGTCGGCTTACGGTTCCGCAAGGTGCTGAATAGTTACCTCCAGGGCAGATAAACATCGTAGCGATACCCTCGCCCGGTGACGGTATGCACCGGTCCGCGTCCGTCAGGGCTCAGCACCTTCGCCTTGCGGGGCCTTTTCAGAACAACCCGCAGCCTCGACACCATGAGCGCGGGACGAAGCAGCTCATCCGCTCCCTCGTCATCTTTCCGGGCCGCCAGGCGTAGCACGCGCATGGATTTCCCCTCTTTGCCCTTTTTCCCGGATTGAGCGGGGAAAAACGGGTCCAGATAGACCACGTCCGGCAAAGGGGGGCCTTCCCGTTTTCGGGGATCGTCTGCGGCCCGCTTCAGCATCTGTTCAAAATGGCCGCACTCCGGCCTGATCCTGCGCGCTGTGAAGGGAGCCTCGCGAGCGGCCCTGGACCAGGCATCCAGCAGGCACAGATAGACAAGGGGGTCCCGTTCCACAGCGACAACACTGTGGCCCATGGCCGCCAGAATCCAGGCATCTTCCCCCCATCCGGCTGTTCCGTCCCAGACCAGAAGACCCTTGTGCTTCTTTCTTCCCTGCACTGCGCGCAAAAGGGGTTGGCCGGCCCGCCTGCCGGCCGGAGATGTGGTATCGATCCGGCTCCAGTCCGGAAAGTAGGTATTTCCCCTCCCCTTGCCTTGTCCCGCATTCGGGCTCTGAAGTCCCAACTGGCCGCCTTTCACGAGTAATGCCGTTTCTTGAGCGGAATCATCATCTCCCTGCCGAAGCAAAAGCCCCAATTCCCGAGCGAGTCGATCCGCCCTCGCCAGATCGGCCCTGTTTCCTCCACAGACCCGCACGCAGGCGAGTGCGCGCATATCCTTGCCGTCACAGCACATAACGAGAGGAGCGTATTATGAATCCCCACTGGATTCAACACGCGCATGCCGGAGAGAACATCGTTTTTTTCCGCTTGAATTGTGCGGGGATTGAACCTCTGGCCCCGATTTGCTAACTTGAATAATCACCTGGAAATAAACAACGAGCACGACCTGCCCGCAGACGTATCCCCTTGTCTGCCATGCTGCAACAACCCGTAACAACAGTGAATGCCGGGACTTCCTTGAATCATTCAACAACGCGGATAGGCTATGCCTTATAAGACCCCCCTCGCCCTCGGTTTTGTTCTTCTGCTTTTGGTGACGACCGCTTTGCCCTGTTTTGCCCAGACTGTCTATGTATCCGACAATTTCCGAATCACCCTTCGGGAAAACCCCAAGCAGAACGCATCGATCAACTCCATGCTGTCTTCAGGGGCCAAGCTGGAAGTTCTGAAGGAAACAGAGAATTGGCTTCGGGTCAGGACCGAAAAGGACAAGACGGGATGGATCCTGAAACGCTTCGCCATGGACCGCCTTCCCAAGGCGCAGATTGTGGAGCGATTGCGTGAGCGGCTCGCCGAGCTGAAACAGACTAGCAGCAAATCCCGCGCAACCATCCAGGAGCTGAAAAAAGACAAGAAACGGCTTACATCCGAGCTGGCATCGACCAATAACACCCTGAGCGCGCTTCGCCAGGACTATCAAAAGCTTCGCAATGATGTTCCGGATCTTCCCCAAATCAAGGAAGAGCTGGAAAAGACCCGGAATCGGCTGCAAAACAGCCTGGCGCAGATCGAAGAGCTCAAGGCAAGGAACGCATCCCTCCGTTCCCGGAAATCCCAGCTCTGGTTCCTGGCCGGAGCCGGAGTGGTCTTCGTCTCCTGCTTCATCGGTTTTCTCCTGGGACGCATCAAGCGCAAGAAATCGCGCTCCGTCTATTTCTAGCTCAGCGCTTCCTCAAGCCTTCGGGCCGTATTTCAGGAGCAGCCAAAAATCCAGAAACGCATCAGGCACAGGAGGTGGCTATGTTCCAACATATCCTTGTACCCACTGACCTGACCGAGCGATCCACCGGAGCGATCCAGATCGCCATGGATCTGCACAGGCAGTGCGCATCTCCGGAACAGTCGAAAATTTCCCTCCTGCACGTCATCCAGAAGGTTGTCGAGGACGAGGACGAGGATTTCAACGACTTTTACGAAGACCTCAAGGCCAGAGCCAGGGAACGCTTTGAAACCATCGCCGTGGACACCGACCTGCCCATGGAAAAGCACATCCTTGTGGGATCCCGGGTCGAGGAGATTATCCGTTTCGCACGGGATAACCAGGTAGACCTCACTGTGCTCAGCTCCCATCGGATCGAGCCTGAAAATCCCGCCGAGGGCTGGGGGACTATCAGCCACAAAGTGGGCATCCTCGCCCCCTGTCCGGTCATGCTGGTCAAATAAGGACTTTTTTTGATGCTTTTTCGCCGCGGACTGGGTCATACTCCGTTTTTGCTCCTCTGGATCGTGCTCTGTGTCTTCGCCACCGGATGCGGCGGGGAGAAGGATTCCTCCCTGGAGGCAATCAAGGAACGGGGCTCCATAACTCTCATCACCCGCAACAATGCGAACTGCTATTACATCTACCGCGGCCAGCCTACGGGCTTCGAATACGACCTTGCCCAACGCTTCAGCGAGCATATCGGAGTGGATCTCAAGGTTATCACTCCGTCCTGGAACAAAATGATCCCCAAACTGCAGCAGGGGGCGGGAGATTTCATCGCCGCCGGAATGACCATCACGGACAAGCGGAAGGAGAAAGTGGACTTTTCGCGGGGCTACCTCGGAGTCCAGCAACAGGTCGTGATCCATCGCGGAGACAGGGGGATCAGGAAGATTTCGGACCTGGACGGGAAGACGGTCCACATTATGAGCGGGACGACGTACGAAAACCGGCTCGAGGAGCTCAATGAACGCGGGGACATGGAGATCGACATCCGGCGGTACTCCAATCTGCCCACCGAGGAGCTCATCCGCAGGGTAGCGGAAAAAAAGATCCGGATCACCGTGGCGGATTCCAATATCGCCCTGCTCAACCGCCGCTACTATCCGGACATCCGGATCGCCTTTCCCATCGAGGAAGAGCAGTCACTTGGATGGGCAGTACGGAAGGGAAACGATCAGCTGCTCCGGGAAATCAACGCTTTCCTGAGCAGGATCAAGAAAAGCGGTGCCTTCGGCAAAATCCACGAAAAATACTACGCGGGTGTACATATTTTCGACTATGTGGACCTGAAGCGATTCCATCAGCGCCTGGAATCGCGACTCCCTCGCTACAAGAACATGATCAAGCAGGCCGCGCGGGAACACGGCTTCGACTGGAAACTCATCGCGGCCGTCATCTACCAGGAATCCCATCTCGACCCCAACGCCCGCAGCTACACCGGTGTCCGGGGACTGATGCAAGTCACCCAGCGTACGGCCAAGGAAATGGGGATCACCAACAGATTGGATCCGAAGCAGAGCATCCAGGCCGGTGTGAAGTACCTGGCCAGCCTCTATGACCGGTGGGAGGAGCTCTCGAGCCTGGACCGCTTCAAGTTCGCCCTGGCGAGCTACAATGTGGGATACGGCCACGTGCGCGACGCCCAGAAGATCGCGAGAAAGGAGGGCTATAACCCGCAGACATGGTCCGGAATCGAAAAGGCTCTCCCCTTGCTCAGAATCAAGAAGTACTACAGCAAAACCCGCTACGGCTACGCCAGGGGCACCGAGCCAGTGCGCTATGTCAGCCGGATCATGAAGTATTACAGCATACTGAAACAACGCAAAGATATTTCAACGGAACGGGAGGACGAGGGCACGGCCCGGATTGAGTCCGGACCCGGAAGGAGCGGTTAGAAGGAGAACTGATCGTAGGTGTCGCAGTGCTTGACATTGATCCCTCTTGAAATAAAGACCACGTCCTCGCCGATATTCGTGGACAGATCCCCCACCCTCTCCAGGGCGTTGGCGATAATGATGCAGTGCACCGCCCGCTCCACGATCACGTTCTCAGTGATCATGAAGTCGATGAGCTGCCGCATAATGCGGATATTCATGTCATCCACCTCGGTGTCCGCGCGACAAACCTCCATGGCGGCCTTGCTGTCCTGATCGGAGAAGGCCCCAACCACATTCCTGAACATGGTGAGCGCCCTCTCCGCCAGGGCGTCCACGCTGTTCATCAGGTCCAGCCTGGGCTTCTGGTTGAGCATGAGCACCCGCTCGCAGATATTGGTCGCCTGGTCCCCGATACGCTCCAGATTGGTCGCGATGCGGGAACACCCTGTTATGAACCGGAGATCCCTGGCCACCGGCTGCCACAGGGCCAGTATGTGGAGAGTGATATCGTCCACCTCCACTTCCAGGTTGTTCAGCTGCTCGTCCTCCTCGATCACTTCCTGGGCCTTGTCGTCGTCGCGCTCCCTCATGGCCGCGATCGCCTTGTTCAAGCTCTGCTCCGTGAGAGTGAACATCCGCATGATGATCACTTCCAGCTTTTCCAGCTCCTGCTGAAAATGTGTCTCCGGCATAGAGTCTCCTTATCTCAGGAGTCGGATTCCCGGCTCTGTACACCGCCTCCTCTCTCCTGAATCCTGTCTTCCTTATGGCTTCCCGAATTCTGACTCCTGGTTATCCGAAGCGGCCGGTGATGTATTCTTCGGTCTGCTTCTTGGAGGGCCTCGTGAACAGGGTCTCCGTATCATCCACCTCCACGACCTCGCCCATGTAGAAAAAGGCCGTGCGGTCCGAGACCCGGGACGCCTGCTGCATATTGTGGGTGACGATGATGATGGTCAGCCTGCTCTTGAGCTCGTAGATCAGATCCTCGATCTTCTGGGTGGCGATGGGATCCAGGGCCGAGGCCGGCTCGTCCATGAGAAGGACCTCGGGTTCCACCGCCAGGGCCCTCGCGATGCACAGCCTCTGCTGCTGGCCTCCGGAAAGAGAGGTTGCGGGCAGGCTCAGCCTGTCCCCGACTTCGTCCCACAGGCCCGCCTTGCGCAGCGAAGTCTCCACCAGCTGATCCATCTCCGAACCCTTTCGAGCCAAGCCATGAATTCGCGGCGCGTAGGCCACGTTCTCGTACACGCTCTTGGGGAAGGGATTGGGTTTCTGGAAAACCATTCCCACCCTCCGTCTGAGCTCCACGGCGTCCATGCTTGTGCTGTAGATCTCGTCCCGGTCCAGGTAGACCTCGCCCTCGATCCGGCTGTTCGGAACCAGATCGTTCATCCGGTTCAGGCAGCGGATATAGGTGCTCTTGCCGCATCCCGAAGGGCCGATGAGAGCGGTGACCTGATGAGCATAAAACGGGATGCTCACATCCTGCAAGGCGCGGTGATCGCCGTAGTAGACGTTGAGATTCCTGGTAGCCATCTTGACCTGGGTGTCGTTCATGCACTCATTCCTTACCGCTTGATTCCCGCGTTCTACTGTGCTTGTGCAGAAAGAAGGCGAAGCGAGCGCCTTGGAGATCGCCGGGCACGGGGCTCTCCACGGTGATTTCCCCGTCGTGGCGATACAAAATGTGTTTGCAGATGGACAGTCCCAGGCCCGTTCCGCTGGCCGTTCCGGAAGACTCGCTCTCGCCGCGGTAAAAGCGCTCGAAGATGCGACCCTGCTCCCCCGGAGGAATGCCTGGCCCGTGATCCTCGACCTCCACACGCCAATGCTCTCTCTGATCCGCAATCCTGAGCTCGATCCGTCCCCCCTCGGGGCTGTATTTAATGGCATTGTCCAGCAGATTGAGCGCGACACGGATCAGCTGCTCATTGTTGCCCAAAACCAGGGGAACGGTTCCCTCAGGAATCTCCTCCACCAGCTCCAGGCCCTTGCGCTGAATCAGCGGAGCGCACACCTGCCGTGCCGTTTGCAGGACCTGGGTAAGATCCACTTCCTCCTCCTGGGCCCTGCCCTCATCTTCCGAGGACTCCGCCCGGCTCAAATGAAGGAGGTTGTCCACCAGCCGGTCCATGTTGTCCACATTTCGGGCCACGATGCTCATGAAGGAGGAAAGCGTCTGGCTGTCCGCGGGCGGAGAATGGAGCAGGGTCTCGGTATAGCCCTTGATGGAGGTGATCGGCGTTCGCAGCTCATGGGAGATATTGGCCACGAAGTCCTTGCGGGCCTGCTCCAGGCGCTTGAGCTCGGTCACGTCGTGCAGCACGAGGATGATCTCCACTGAGCCCTCCTGCTCGAAGAGGGGGGGCAGGAGAGTGGCCTCGTAATAGGCCCGATCATAGAAAGTGAGGTAGAGGCTGCGTCCCCTGTACGCCTTCCTGCGGGCTAGGATCTCCTCCACCGCGTCCTGTAGCTCGGTG
>CAYNCR010000016.1:0-6936 GCA_964395575.1 uncultured Desulfohalobiaceae bacterium | reverse complement strand
GAACTCGATGGGTTTGCGTCCGGTCAGATCCAGCCGGGAACGGGCTATATCCGTCATGGCCCGGTTATAGCGGCGCACCCGTCCCTCCTGGTCCAGAACGGCCACTCCATCCTCCATGCCGTTGAGGATGGCCTCAACCTCGTCCCGCTGCATGGAGATCTTTTGGAGGTAGTCGTGCGTCTGTTCCGAAATCTTGTTGATGTTTCGAACCATGGGGACGAACTCGTGCAGCGTAGCTTCACTCGCCCGTCCCGCATGCCTGCCCATGGACTCCACCTCCCCGGTGATGCGATCGATCTCCCGGGTCAGCCTTCGGGCCAGGTAATAGTACACCGGAAGGAGCAAGATCAGCGCAATCCCGAGCACCCCCCAAAAGGGATAGGTTCCCGCGGCAATCCTGTCCTGCAAGGGCCCGTAGGACTTGCCCAGGCGGAGATATCCCTTCTCCAGACCGCCGATGCCCTCCACTTCCCGGGCCACAAAGAGGAACGTGAGATGCACGGACGGGCTGTATCGGAGACTGTTGCCGATTCCTTCGCTGGCGGCTTCCTCGATCTCGGGCCTCTGAGAAGCGATTTCCTCCGGTTCCGGGGAGGACACAGCGGTATCCACGCGAATACGGCCTTCTTCGTCCAGCAAAGTCAGGCGCGCATTGCTCTTGCGCCCGAGCTCGTGGAGCCTTTCCCGCACATTCTCTTGCGAGGACGCAGCCTCCATCCGCCGAAGGGCATACACGGCCGTTCGCAGCTCTTCCTGCGCGGCGTCACGGGCCTGTTCCAGGACCGCATCCTCCAGTGCGCCCCGGAACAGGGAGTAACCTCCAATGAGCACACCGAGCAGAATGAGGACAAGTCCAACCAAGAGCTGGTGTCTATAGGTCAGCATGATCGTCGATCCCGGCCTTGAATCGGTATCCCACCCCTCTGACCGTCTGGATGCAGGCGGCGTAGGCCCCGAGCTTGTGCCGCATGCGATGCAGATGGGTATCCACCGTACGGTCGTATCCCACGAACTCGTACCCCCAGACCCGCTCCAGGAGCTGCTCGCGGCTGAGCACACGTCCCTGGGCCCTGAGCAGGGCCTTCAAAAGCGAAAATTCCGTGGTGGTCAACCCGGCGTCCTCGCCGTCCACAAGCACGCGGTATGATCCCAGCTCCACACGCATCCCTCCCCACTCATACACCATGTCCTCAGCCTGCTCTGCGCTCCGTCCATAGGTCCGGCTCATCAGGCTCTCCACCCGCAAAAGCAGCTCGCGGGGGCTGAAGGGCTTCACCACATAGTCGTCCGCGCCCGTCTTGAACCCGGTGATTCGATCCTCCTCCTGACCCAGGGCCGTAAGCATGAGCACGGGAAGATCCTCCAGCTCCGGATCGGATCGGATGCGCTTGCACAAAGTCAGTCCGTGCATGTCCGGCAACATGAGATCCAAAATCACCAGATCGGGGCGTTGGCGTCGCAGCTGATCCAGAGCTGTGGCTCCGTCCTCGGCTGTAGCCGTGACGTAGCCCTGCTCCCGGAAGTGATACTGCAAAAGCCCCAGGATGTCCGGTTCATCCTCCACGAGCAGGATCCTGTGGGGACCGTCTTGTCGACTACCACGTTCGCTCATATCGCTTTCTCAACAGAACC
This sequence comes from uncultured Desulfohalobiaceae bacterium, assembly GCA_964395575.1. Classification (GTDB taxonomy): domain Bacteria; phylum Desulfobacterota; class Desulfovibrionia; order Desulfovibrionales; family Desulfothermaceae; genus JAIPDU01. The sequence continues at coordinate 5,304 of CAYNCR010000016.1, read as the reverse complement.
GCCGTCAGATTGAGCAGAATGAGCACCGCCAGAAGGACGAGGATCGCGGCGGCGGTCCGTTCTGCGTAAGGTCTCAGCGCGGCCGAGGACCAGGTATAGATCTGTGCCGGCAGGACAGTGGCCGCGTCGGTAAAGCCACTCGGGGCCTCGGGTATGAAGGCCATCATGCCCACGATGAGCAGCGGCGCTGTCTCCCCCATGGCCTGAGCCAGGGCGATAATGGACCCCGTAAAAATTCCGGGTAGGGACATGGGCAGCACATGGTGCGAGACCACCTGCCATCTGGAGGCCCCCACGCCGAAGGCGGCCTCCCGGATGGAGTCCGGAACCGAGCGAAGGGCGGCCCTGCTGCTGATAATGATCACCGGCAGGCTCATCAGCCCCAAAGTCAGGCCTCCGGCCAGCGCGGAAGAGCGTGGGATCCCCACGTAGTTGATAAAGATGGCCAGACCCAGCAGGCCGTAGAGAATGGACGGAATGGCCGCCAGATTGTTGATATTGACCTCTATGGCCCGGGTGAGCCAGTTGTCCGAGGCAAACTCCTCCAGATAGATCGCAGTGAGCACCCCTGTAGGCAGGCTGAAGGCCATGGTCACGATCATTACGTACAACGTGCCCACCGCAGCGGAGAATATCCCCGATGATTCCGGGAGCTTGGAGTCGCCCTCGGTAAAGAAGTAGGTGTTGAAGGCGAGCTTGGTCCGGTCCCGGCTCCTGAGGCGATCCACCAGGTTCTTCTGGTCCTTGTTCAGTCCATTGGGCTTGTCCTTGAGATACTGATCCACCGCTCCGTCGGCCAGGACCCACTCGGTCCGGGTGGTTCCGAGGAGCTCGGGATGCTCGTTCAGCTTGCGGGGAAGCTGCCTGAACCAGGAACGGCTGATCAAATTGGATACATCCTCTCCCACTGCCAGGAAGGGAAGATCCTTCACGTCCTGGGTGTAGCTCACCTCCACCTTGATCTGAGCCTGCCAGAAGGCGGTGTATCCCTTGGACACGATATCCGAGAAGAAGACCACCAGGAAGAGTCCGGCGAGGACAAGGGCCGAGGCGCAGTAAAACTTGAAACGCCCCTCCTTTCGATAGCGCATGCGGGTGCTTTTCAGGCTCGCGTGATCCATAGGCGCCTACATTTCGTACTGTTGCTTGAAGCGGCGTATGACGATGGAGGAGACGATGTTCAGCATCAGGGTCACCACCAGCAGGGTGAGCCCCAGGGCGAAGGCGGACAGCGTCTCCGCGCTGTCGAAGGCCAGATCCCCGGTTAGGGCGTCCACTATGCGCACGGTGACAGTGGTCATCCCCTCCAGGGGATTCCAGGTCAAGTTGGGGCGCAGCCCCGCGGCCATGACCACGATCATGGTTTCTCCCAGCGCCCGGGATACGCCCAGGAGAAAGGCGGATACGATCCCCGGCAAGGCCGCGGGCAGAACCACGTGTTTTATCGTCTCCGAACGGGTCGTACCCAGGGCGAAGGAGCCCTCGCGCAGGCTCTGGGGAATGGAGCTGATCACGTCGTCAGACAGGGAGGAGATAAAGGGAATGATCATGATCCCCATAACGATTCCGGGGGAGAGGGCGTTGGTGTACGCCGCCTCCAGCCCCAGGCTTTCCGCGACGGAGACAATGAAAGGGCTTACGGTGATGGCCGCGAAGAATCCGTAGACCACCGTGGGGATCCCGGCCAGGACTTCCAGGGCGGGCTTGGCCACCCCTCGAAGGGTCTGTCCGGCGTACTCGGCCATGAAGATGGCTGAGAAAAGGCCCACCGGAAGGGCCACGCACATGGCGATGAAGGTGATCATGAACGTGCCCGCGAAGATGGGCACCGATCCGAACTCAGCCTTGGAGGCCTGTTCCCCGCCCCTTCCCGCCCCTTCCAGGAAGGCGGACCCCGGAGACCAGGTGGTTCCGGTGAGGAACTCCCACAGGCTGACCATGTTGAAGAACTTGACCGCCTCGAAGACCACGGAAAGGACAATACCGACTGTGGTGAAAATGGAGATGCAGGTGGCGATGAAGAGCAGCCAGCGGATCACGTCTTCCACGATCTTGCGCGCTCGCAGGGAGGCCTTTACATGGCGCAGGGCCAGCCCGCCGCAGGCGGCGATAAGGGCCAGGAATCCGACCAGGACCACGGGCGCGGGCACGGAAAGAATGCCGGACATGTGCAGAACGGCGAACACTGCGGATACCGCGATGGCCGGAAGGAACATCCAGACGATCACGTACCAGCCGTAGAAAGAGGGGGGCGAGTTGAGCCTGTATCCCCGATCCAGGTCCGTTTCCGCCTTGCGCCTGCCCAGGAAGAAGGCGGCATAGGCCAGGGGAATCAGACCGGCGAAGAAGAGCAGGAGGATATACTCCAGGGTCACGTGGCGGCACCTCCGGGATTCCTTGCTTGTCCTCCGTGTGGCGCGGGATCGTCAGTAGCGTGCGACGCATCGTCCTCCCCCCGCGCAAACCGCATTGGATCATACCCGCGTAGAGCCTGTAGTTCAAGACCTGCCGGCTTCCTCAAGAGAGCCTGCAAGTCCCGAATAATCGGCAACACCCAAATGCGCTATTCCAGAGCGGACTTTTGGAGCTGCTCCCTGTTTTCCCACTCCTTGCGCTCCTTCTCGCGCATCTCTTTGGGCATGGGGATGAGGCCCTGGCGCTTGAGGTAGCCGCGGTCGCCAATCATTTTCCGGCTCAGAAAGAGGTCCACGTATTCTACCAGCCCGGACACCTTGTCCAGATGATCCAGCTTGACATAGAAGTAGAGGTCTCTGGCCACGGGATATTTCCCGGAAGAAATGCTTTCCGTGGTGGGCTCCACGCCGTCGATGTTTACCGGCCGTATCTTGCCCCGGTTGTTGTCCAGATAGCTGTATCCGAAGATGCCCATGGCGTCCCTGTTCTTGTTCAGGCGCTGGACAATGAGGTTGTCGTTCTCCCCGGAGGGAACATAGGCACCGTCCTGCCGGATGTTGGTGTAGGCCCCGTCATAGCCGGCCATCTCCTCTGTGGCCGCCTCCATGACCAGCTCCTCGAAGGCGTCCCTGGTCCCAGAGGTGGTGGGCGGGCCGTAGATCAGGATCTCTCGGTGGGGCAGGTCTGAGTTGATCTCATCCCAGTATTCATAGGGATTCTTGACCAGCTTTCCGTTCTGGGGAACCTTGGCGGCTACCGCCAGAGTGAGCTCTTCGCGGCTCAGATTCAGGCCCGAGTTCTCAGTATTTTCGCACAGGGAGATCCCGTCGTACCCGAAGACCACCTCGTGGATCCTCTCTACGCCGTTCTCCATGCAGCGCTCATATTCGCTCAGCTTCATCTGTCTGGACGTGTTGGTGATATCCGGAGTTCCCAGGGAAACCCCCTTGGAAAAGAGCTTGATTCCGCCCCCCGATCCGGTGGATTCGATCACCGGTGTGGGGTATTGAGTGGTAGCGCCGAACTCCTCGCAGACATAGCTGGCGAAGGGATATACGGTGCTCGAGCCCACGATGCGGATCTGGTCCCTGGCCTGGACGCTTCCCGCCGCCATGGCCAACAGGAGAGTTGCAGCCACAAGGACCACGGTCAGCTTGGTCGCGGTCATCTTCATATCTGCCTCCTTGAGCTTGATGTTGGAGAACTCCCTTCCGGACACACCCCCTGTATAGCCATGCTGTGTTACGAGCGTATCACGATCGCATGGATTGTTCGCTGCTCTGGCAGCATATCTACGGTGGGATAAGACGGAATCGCTCGTTTCATGTCGGGGCCGCTGCAAGGGACTTTTGTGCCGGCTCCCTTGAGCTTTTTGAGCCGGGGTAACCGGTGAAAGCACCCCAGTATTGACAAAACAACGAGGCTGGATGGGGTAGAGGTCAAACGGATCCCTTTTTCCGAATCAGAAGAGGCAAGCCGCCTGTCGCGCAGAAAGGCGGATCCCCCTTTCTCCTTTACGCGGTCAGGGTCTGGCAAGGGAGGAGGAAGCTAGAACACCTCCGCCTCGAACCAGAAAAGCTGCGCCCTGCCGCTCTGCCAGCAGTTGGGGGGCAGCCCAGCCTTGAGACAGGTCTGGGAGAGGAAGGTTTCCCGGTCCCACCCGTTTTCCGAGGCCACCTGGGGCAGCAGCAGGCCGGAGTGGACCCCCTTCTGGATCGCCAGGCCGTGCCGTCCCGGCTCCACGGCCTGCGGATCCGGACAGGGCTCAAGGGGGCTCATGATGGAAATCTCGATCTCGATCCGCTCCAGCTCGGATTGGCTCAAAGGCGGGAACCTGGGATCACTGAAGGCGGCCTGCTTGGCCATGTTGGCCACATTGGCGTGCACCGGCTCGTCCGCTGAGAGATGTCCGATGCAACCGCGGAGATGTCCCCCGATCTTCAGGGTCACGAAAACCCCGAATTTTTCCTCCAGCTTGTGCGTGGGCGGCTCGGAAAGCTCCACGGACGCGTCGAACTCCTGCCTGATGCTGGCCAGGGCCAGCTCCCGCAGATACCTCTTTTCCTGGTCGGTCAGGGAAAAACGAAAGCCCTGTTCCTGCATACGCCTCACCTCGTTATGGGATTATGGGATTCCGTGAGTGTGTGATTACGTGGCTGTGTTTCATGGTATCCCAAAGCGCGCTGCGATCAAGCCGAACGGCCTTCACGGAAAAAAGCCTCTCCAACTGCTTATCCCATAATCACTTCATCACATACCCCAATCACGTAAACACCTATAACTTCAATCAAAACCCCGGCTCCAGCCCCGGACTGATCAGGCAGGGACCGCCGGAGCTCTCCTTTGCCTCCGGCGAGGGGGCGTCATCCAGGAATACTCGTCCCTGCCGCACATGCAGGCGATTCCGGGAAAGCCACTGCACCGCCTGGGGGTAGATCCGGTGCTCCAGGGTCAGGATGCGCCCGGCCAAAGAATCGCTGTCATCATCCGGGACGGCGGGTACCGCGGCCTGGATGATCACCGGGCCGTGATCCATGTGCTCGTCCACGAAATGCACCGTCGCCCCGGAGATGCGCACCCCGTACTCCGCCGCGTCACGCTGGGCGTGCGCCCCCCTGAAACAGGGAAGCAGGGAGGGGTGGATATTCAGCACGTTGCCGGAGAAGGCCTGCACAAAGGACCGACTCACCAGGCGCATATATCCGGCCAGGATCACCGCCTCGGCCCCGTGCTCGCGGATGGCGGCAATCACCGCCTCCTCGTGGCTGGCCCGATCCGGATAGACCTTATGGTCCTCTACCCGGACCGGCAGGCCCCTTGCCTCGGCCCGCTCCAGTCCGCGGGTCCCGGGCCTGTTGGACAGGACCAGGCTTATTCGGGCGTCGAGGA
>CAYNCR010000015.1:16695-19272 GCA_964395575.1 uncultured Desulfohalobiaceae bacterium | reverse complement strand
GAGCCCGGACCGGGCGATCAGGGCCCTGACCGACGAGGTGCAGCAGTCCCTGCGGAGGCAGGCCCTGCATATCGAGGATATGCGGCTGGGCCAGCTGGCACGCGACTTGAGCCGCATCGTGCGCAGGGACGGGGATATGGGGCCGCCACCCACAGCCCCGGAAAAAGGGAGCGAAGCCGGCCTTGGGCGGAAGGCCCTGGAACGGGTCCGGAAATGGCTGCAGCAGTGGTTTCGTCCCGAGGAGGCCGGCGTCCGCAAGGACCTCCATACCGCTTTGCGGAGGGAGCAGCATATGGGGAAGCTCCTGGTCGAGGCGGCTCGGGAGGAGCCAGAGAGTGTCGAGGATCTGGGCGAGGCGGTGGAACGCTATAAGTCCCACATGGAGCAGGTCCGGCTGCGGGAGGATCTAGGGCACAGTTTCGACAGGCCCGTGCAGGAGCGCCTCATTCGACTGCGCATGACCTTGTACGCTGTCTTGGTGGCTCCGCTCGCCCTGATCGGGTTCGTTCACAACCTCCCGCCGTATCTGGCCACTTTGTTCACCTCGCGGCAGTTCCGGGAAGAGGCCATCCGCGGATTCGCCGCCTTCGCTCTGGGCATCTTCTTTTTCGGCCTGGCCTATTTCCTCTATGCCGTGCTTTTGTGGCACCTCGTCCTCAAGAACCCGCTTCTGATCCTTTGCTATCTCGTGGCCCTGCTCTGGACGGGGTTCGCCTGTCTGCGCTATCGCAGGCGGATCATGCGCTATCGGGACAAGATCCTGGTGCGCACCCTCTTTTCCACCCACAGGCATCTGAGCCGGAGCCTGCGGCGGGAGCGCGAAGCGATCCTTTCCCAGCTCCGGGATCTGCAGGAGCGGTACGGTTCCCCTGCCCGGGACTGAGGAGTGGGGCAGAAGTCAGAAGTCAGAGATCAGAAGTCAGAGGGCAGAGGACGGAGTCGGAGATCAGAGGACAGGGCGGAGGGCAGAAGACGGACACTCCCTGTTCTCAGTTTTTCGTTCCGTTTTCCTGGTTCTATCGGCCGGGAGCGATGATTGACAGGCTCTCTTCTGATCCGACGTCCGACGTCCGATCTCCGACATTCGACGTCCGGCGCTGGCATCACTAGTTGTGATCAAAAAGTTTTTTACGTGGTGGGAGCTTGGCTATGGAGCCCATTCAGTGGGGGGACTTCGAGAAGGTGGATCTGCGGGCGGGAACGGTGGTGGGTGTCGAGGATTTCCCGGAGGCTCGGCATCCCGCATATCTTTTGCGGATCGATTTCGGCCCTGAGCTTGGGGAGAAGAAGTCGAGCGCTCGGATCACCGAGCTCTATTCCAGGGAGGACCTTCTCGGGAAAAAAGTCATGGCGGTGGTCAATTTTCCGCCCAAACAGGTGGGGCCCGTTTTGTCGGAGTGTCTGGTGACAGGGTTCCACAGGGAGGACGGGGCTGTCGTTCTCGCCGTGCCGGATGCGGATGTGCCCGACGGGGCGCGGCTTGCCTGACTGGAATCCGTGAGCTGTCCGGAGGGACGTATTCATGCTGAGCGCCCTGGCCCCGGTATTCGCCATAATCCTCATGGGCTACGCCCTCAGGGCATGGGGATTTCCCGGCACGCCCTTCTGGGGGTACGTGGAACGCAGTACCTACTATATCTTTTTCCCCGCCCTTTTGCTGGACACCCTGGGCCAGGCCGAGATGAGCCGGCAAAGCGCCCTGCCCATGCTGGGCGCCATCCTGCTCTCCATACTGGTCCTGGCCGGTCTCCTGCTCGCCATCCGGCCCCTTACCAGGTTGAGCGGTCCGGCGTTTTCCTCCGTCTTCCAGGGCGGGTTGCGCATGAACTCCTTTGTCGGTCTGGCCGGTGTTTCGGCCCTGCTGGGAGGACAGGGACTGGTCCTGGCGGGAGTGGCCCTGATGGGCATGATCCCGCTGCTCAATCTTCTGTGCGTGCCCGCTGTTGTCGGCTTTTCCGGAACCGGACGCCCGGGCTGGGGCTATCTCTGCCTGGAGGTGGCGAAGAATCCCCTGATTCTGGCCTGCGTGGGGGGATTCGGGCTGAGCCAGCTCCCCTTCGCCCTGCCCGAGGCGGTGCTGAGCCTCTTCGATCTTTTGGGCCGGGCGGCCCTGCCCCTGGGCCTTCTGGCCGTGGGCTCCGGCCTGCGCGTGCGATCGGTGAACGCCTATGTCGGGGCCATTGCCCTGAGCGGGGCGGTCAAGCTGCTCATCTATCCCTCCCTGACTGCCCTGTGGTGCATCCTGTTCGGCGTGACCGGGCCGGCCCTGACTGTGGCGGTGCTCTTCTCCGGTCTGCCCACCGCGACCTCCTCCTATATCCTGGCCCGCCAGCTGGGAGGGGACAAGGAGCTTATGGCCGCCGCCATCACCCTCCAGACCGCCCTGTCTGCGCTGACCCTGCCCCTTGTTTTACATCTGTGGACCTGAGCAGGGCCATAGAGATCTGGAACACGCTGAATGGATCAAGGAGAGGGGTTGCCGGGACTTGACTTCTGCTGTCTGTGTATTTTCCTTCTCTGACTACTGACTACTGACTACTGACTACTGACTACTGACTACTGACTACTGACTACTGA
>CAYNCR010000015.1:0-16595 GCA_964395575.1 uncultured Desulfohalobiaceae bacterium | reverse complement strand
TACTGACTACTGACTACTGACTACTGACTACTGACTACTGACTACTGACTACTGATCTGTGGCCCGTATCCGCTCCGGGGCGTGGAACACGTTCACCCTGCCGGGCCGGACGTATCCGCCCAGGGTCAGGCCGGCCTTCTGCGCGATCTCCACGCCCAGGGAGGAGGGGGCTGTGCGGGAGAGGACCACGGGAATGCCCATGCGGGCGCATTTGAGCACCATGTCCGAGGTGAGGCGTCCCGTGGTGTAGGCCGCGCCCACAGGGGAGAGGCGGCCCAGGAGCATGGCTCCCAGGAGCTTGTCCACGGCGTTGTGGCGGCCCACGTCCTCATAGCAGACCCGGAATTTTCCCTCGCTCAGATATCCGCATCCGTGCACGCAGTGTGTCTGATCCCGCAGGGGGGAACAGGCCAGGGTGCCACGGACCAGCTCTTCGAGCTCCCGGAAGCCCAGGGTGAATTCCGGCGGCTCGGGGAGGTCCTCCCGGAGAAGCCTTTCCGAGATACGGCCCGTCCCCCCGCATCCAGAGGTGGCGATGTATTCCTCGTCGGGCCGCGTGGCGACATCCGCGTGAACGTTGACGCGGCTGCCACTGTCACAGATTTCCGCGGCGAGGATGGGGTCTCCGGGCTCGATGCGCCCCAGGCCGAAGAGATACCCCACGGCCATCTCCTCGAGATCACGGGGCAGGACCATGGCCCTTCCTTCAGGCTCGTCATTGAGCAGGATTTCCACGGGCCTTTCCTCGAGCACGGTTTCCCGTGCCTCCTCGGCGCCATTCGGGGTGACCACGGTTGTCGCGTGATCCTGGGTGAGCATGTCCTCTCCTTTGATCGTCCTGTCTATAAAAGCGGCCGCTCTTCGTCATGGATGCGAGAGAATGAATCCTTTGCGGAGCCGGGCGCGGGACGATCTCGGATATGCGAGCCTCTCCCTCCGGCATGTAGATGAATTGCTCCACAATCCCTTGTACATGGAGGCATCGGCCAGCTTGAACAGGGCATCCATGTCCGCTGACGCATTATACTGAATTGCGTCGCCTACGGAAAGGAATAATCCGAACCATCGAGCAGCCGATCCAGTTGCGGTCCGGCAAGTTGCCTTTCGGATCATTCCGTAGCGGTCGCCGTCCTCGTGCATGGGACGCAGGGCGTTCTTGACCTCGGGCTCGCGGCGGGCATAAGATAAAGAAAATGGGATAATGCTGCCTTGAATGGCGCAGAAGGATGGCCTCTGCTTGGGCTCGAGCACGAATCGCAATGTCCAAAGCATTGTCTCGCGGACAAGCACCGGAATTCCTTTCTAAACCCGATTTCCGAGTGGGGAAGCGCATGAGCCGAGCCGAGAAGAAGACGGAGCTTTCTGGGGAGGGGGAGCAGCTTCAGAAACTGCGGGAGATCCTCGCCGAGCAAAAGGGGCGGCGCCACATTGTGGTTCTTCAGGATTTCCCGGACCCGGATGCCATTTCCGCGGGGTACGCCCATCAGCTCATCAGCCAGGCCCACGGCATTGAAACGGATCTCGTGTACAGCGGAAGCATCAGCCATCAGCAGAATCTGGCCCTGGTCAAGCTGCTGGGGATCGAGCTCCATCCGTATACCCCGGATATGGATCTGAGCGGCTATGCGGGGGCGGTTTTCGTGGACCATCAGGGCACAACCGCTCGAAAGATCTTTCAGGCCCTGGACAAGGCGCGAGTTTCGGTGCTCATGGTTTTGGACCATCACGAGGACCAGTCCGTCTCCGAAGCCGAGTTCACGGATATCCGTCCCGTGGGGGCGACTGCGACCATGTACGCGGAGTATCTGGAGCAGGGGCTGCTCCAGCTGGATTCCGGCAGGGAGGAGCACGCCATGCTCGCCACCGCCCTGATGCACGGCCTGATCACGGATACGAACAGCTTCTTGCGGGCAGGGCCCGCGGATTTCCGCGCTGCCTCGTTCCTCAGCCGCTTCCGGGATCCCGATATCCTGGAGCGGGTCATGGGTCAGGAAAAGTCCAAGAAGACCATGGAGATCATCAAGCAGGCCCTGGAGAACCGCATTCTCGCGGAGGGGTTTTCCGTGGCGGGCATCGGCTACCTGCGCGGCGACGACAGGGACGCGGTGCCCCAGGCCGCGGACTTCCTGCTTACCGAGGAGAACGTGCACACCGCCATTGTCTTCGGCATGGTTCAGGGCTCCGAGCATCAGGAGGCCGTGGTGGGATCCCTGCGCACCTCCAAGCTGGCCCTGGATCCGGACCAGTTCCTCAAGGACGCCCTTGGGCGCGACGCTTCCGGCGCGGCCTACGGAGGAGGCAAGCATGCGGCAGGTGGCTTCCAGGTTCCCGTGGACTTTCTGGCAGGCAGCCAGGACGAGGAGTTCCAGCGTCTCAAATGGCGCACCTATGAGGCCCGGATCAAGCAGAGCCTCTTGGACAAGATCGGATACCGGGGCTCGACACAGGATACGGGGTGATCCTTTTCCGGAACGAGACGGACCAGGAGGTCGCAAGGAAGTTATGGATGCGGGACAGTACTATCAAAGCGTCATTGACCGGTTGAGGAACTGCTTTCAGCACAGCGGCTATTTCATTGCCACAGGCGAGGAACTCGCGGGAGAGAGCAGTGATCCCGTGTTTCCCTCAGTGGCCGCTCCGGGGGATCAGCTGGAGCGGTTCACCCTGGAGCGGGGGTTGGAGGTGCATGTCCCTGTTATCGGCAAGGATTCCCGGTCTGTCCTGATGCCCCTGGATATCGAGATTTTCATGGCGGGGGATCAGCACAGGCTCTATACGGACAGACAGGAGCAGAAGACATACCTCGAGCAGACACTCCCCGTCCTTCATTTCGTCGAGGATGTGTTTCGCTCCCGGGGCATGCCCTATCTTTTGGATTACACCCCCTCCGGAGGGCATATCCTGTTCCAGAACGTTCTGGGATACCGGGCGACGGAGGAAGTCCGCACAATCGGCTGGGTGGAGAAGGACTTGGCTGCAGCGTGCGAATACGTCGAACCCGGGGACCTCAGGCGCGCCAGCCCCACTTCCCTGGAGGCGGCGCAGGTCTTCAGCGGGCTGGGGCGAATCGCGGAATACACGGCTCTTCTCGCCATGCGGGCCTTTCAGGATCACGAGGAGCTGGGACTCCCGCCGCTCACCATCTCCGACAGCCGGGACATGTGCATCAACCTCGACAATACCTGGAGCGAGGGACCGCCGTACTGGCGTGCCATCCGCAGCCCCTTCAGCCTGCACAAGAAGAATCGGGAGAAGTACGGAAATCGCCATCAGCCTCCCCTGGTCGACGTGGCTGGTGCCTTTTTCGACGGCCAGGAGGCAACCGAGGTCCGCGATGTGGACCGGATTCAGGACTGTATGTGGGATCTGGACCAGGCGGCGGAGCACGCCGGGAGCTTTTCCGGATTCATTCCCTGCTCCAACGAGTCCCTGGTCGATTTTGTCGCCGAGTATCGGGCCTCAGATCTGTATTCCTTTCATCGCGATTTCGACGCCGGACAGGATCTTGCCCGGGGAAGCGCCGTGGAACAGGCCAAAAGGGAGGACACCATTTCGGACCGGACGCGGGCCGTGCTCCACTTCCCCAATCCCTTGGCCCTGCAGCCAAGGGAGCTTGTGGGATTCGTCCACGACTTCCTCATCCATGCCCAGTGGCATCCCAGGCACATCGCGAATGTCCTGCGCGACCTGTATCAGAACCCGGAGCACAACTGGGTGCAGGACTTTTTCCGGCATCCCGCGGAGGAAAAGGCCAATTTCTGGGCCCGCACCTACAGCGCCGTGGCCCTGTTCAAGTCGGGCAGGATCCATGTTTAAGGTGTTGTCCGCGCAGTATTCGGCTTGGTCATCCGATAGTAACCGGGAGTCATTGCTCTCGGGTGGCGGAGAGGGGATAAGTCACGAGAAGAGCGTGCCCATGGGTGCGTGAGAAATCGACAAAGGGGGGACGGGAATGAACAAGATAGCCCTTTTCGTGTACAACGGCGAGCCCATGTGCTTTGTCCACGTCCTGCTCAACTGCCTGGACATGGCGGACAAGGGGTATTCCCCGGGGATCGTCGTGGAAGGTGCGTCGGTGAAGCTCCTCCCCGATCTCGCGCAGAGGGATCATCACCTGCACGGCCTGTGGGAAAAAGTAAAGGCGCGGGGCCTGGTCGCAGGGGTGTGCCGGGCCTGTTCTGGTAAGATGGGCACTCTCGAGGAGGCACGGGCCCAGGATCTGCCTATTCTGGAGGATATGTCCGGTCATCCAAGCATGGCCGGTTTCCGGGAGAAGGGCTACGAGATCGTCACCTTCTAGGGCGGCTCTCCTCCGCGAAGAGGCCCGGACAGAACCAAAGGCTGTCCCCGAGCGGGAAAAGACACGGGACGGATCCCCTGGTGAGAGTCCTCCTGTGCCACTTGTTTTCTCCTGTATGACCATCACCCCTATTGCATCATTTCAGCTTTTCCGGATACAATCAGCCTAAGATCCTTTATTATTCTCGGATCGAACCAGCGTCCGCGCCTCCTTGATCCAGCGAGCCAAAACGCCGGATTCGTGTAACGGATTCCTCCGCCGGAGCAGTGACTACATGATGGATCGACGGACCTTTTTGAAGCTGGCCGCCGCGGGCAGCCTCACCTTTACCGCCGCCTGCGGGGGCCAGGGCGAGGACCGGCTCTACTCCCAGGTGCAAAGCCCCGAGGATATGGTTGCCGGCAAGGCCCATTTATACGCCACAACCTGCAGGCACTGCCCGGCGGGATGCGGCCTGCTGGCGGAAAACCGCGAAGGCAGGGTGGTCAAGCTGGAGGGCAACCCGCTTCATCCTGTCAATCGCGGCAAGCTGTGCATCCGGGGGCAGTCCAGTCTGCAGTCCGTGTACCACCCGGACAGGCTGTCCGCGCCGCTCTTGAGGCAGGAGGACGGATCGCGCCGGAGGATGGATTTCGGAGAGGCGATCGGCCTGCTCGGGGATAGGCTGGACCGGGCGGCTTCAAATGGGGAAAATCGCGTTCGAATGCTCTCCGGGATCGAGGGGGAGAGCCTCCTGGGGCTCTTCGCGGAGTGTCTTCGCCACTGGAGCTCCCCGCCTCCTCTCGTGTACGAGCCCGTGGCCTACGAGGATCTGAAGAGGGCCAACGAGATCGTTTTCGGCGTTTCCGGGCTCCCGGCGTACAGGCTCCGTGAGCGGGACCTCCTGCTCGGATTCGGTGCGGATTTTCTGGAGACCTGGCTTTCCCCGGTGGAATACGCCCGCGACTTCAAAACCATGCACGCCCATGACAGCGGCGGAGGCCGCTTTTTTCACGTGGGGCCGGTGCGGAGCCTGACCTGCGCCAATGCCGACGAATGGCTTCCCTGCCCTCCCGGGGCGCGTTCCGCGCTGTGTCTGGGGCTGATCCGGGAAGTCCTGCGGAAGAGGGGCGCAGCGGGATTTCCCGAAAAAGCGGCCCGCGAGCTGCGGGAAATCTGTGGGGAATACACCCCCGAGCGGGTGCTGCAGCGGACCGGACTGGAAGAGGCGCGCTACAGACAGTTGCGCGAGCACCTGCTGCGGGCCGAATCCCCACTGGTGCTAGGGACCGAGGGGGTGAGCCTCTCCGGGGACGACTTCCGAACCGACATGGCTGTGAACCTCTTAAACGCCCTCCTGGATCCCCGTCTGCTGGGGGTGGACTTTTCCCGGCGGCATCGGGTGGAGCTGGCCTCGAGCCGGGCGGAGCAGGAAGCCTTCCTGGAGGAGGTCCGGCAGGGGCCTGCGGAGGTCCTGCTGGTGCATCAGGCGGATCCGGCGTACTCCCTGCCCCCTGACTCCGGTTTCAGGGAGCTCATGCGGCGGGAGGACCTGTTCACGGTCTGCTTCTCCAATTTTCTGGATGAGACGGCGAGCGAGGCGGACCTGGTGCTGCCGGTGGCGCTGCCCCTGGAAAGGTGGGACGAGTACAGCGCAGACGGGAGCATCCTGTCCACGCTGCAGCCGGCGATGGCCTCCCTGCACGGAGCACCCTCCGCCGGGGACGCTCTGATTCGGGCCGCAGGGGGAGAGATCGCCTCCTGCCGCACTAGCAAGGAATACCTCCTGCGTCAGGCGGACAAGCGCCACGGGATAGCCAGGGAGCGGCAGTGGCTGCGGGCCCTGCAAAGCGGCGGCGTATTCCCGGATACCAGCAGCAGGGGTACCGGAGGCGAGGCACCGGGGATCCGATCCGGATTCGCAAAACATTTCACCCGAGATTCCAGTTCCGAAGGGAAGGAACCCACCCTGGATCTCGTAGCTCTTCCCTCCCTTCGTTTTTACGACGGCCGCGGAGCCAATCTGCCCTGGCTCTGCGAAATCCCGGACCCCATTACCAAGGTGGCCTGGCAGTCCCCGCTCCTGATCCATCCGGAAACAGCAAAGAGGGCGGGTGTGGAGCACGGGGAGCTGGTCCGGCTGGGCAGCGGTCCGCTGCGGATCGAGGCGGCTGCCTACGTCTCGGACCATGTGGTGCCGGGAGTCCTGGCCATGAACGCGGGACAGGGCCACAGCGCGTTCGGCCGCTACGCCCGGGGGCGCGGGGCCAATCCCCTGCGGCTTCAGCCCGGGGAGCCCGACGCGCGCACCGGAGCCGGCTCCTGGAGGTCCCGGGATGTCGTCCTGCAGGGAACAGAGGAGAAGCCCGGGCTGGCCCACACCGACGGGCAGAGCGATCAGCTGGGGCGGTCCGTCGCATTGACCGCCACCCCCAAGGAGCTGCGTGAAAAGGAGCATTCCGAAGAACACGGCCTTGCCATGCACGAGTTTCCCCTGACCCTGCCCCTGCCGAGCGGGTACGACACCAGCCGCGACTTCTATCCCCCGCACGATCACGAGGACTACCGCTGGGCCATGGCCGTGGATCTGGACCGCTGCATCGGCTGCAACGCCTGCGCCGCCGCCTGCTATTCGGAGAACAACGTGGGCATCGTCGGCGAGCGGGAAATGATCCGTGGCAGGGAGATGTCCTGGCTCCGCATCGAGCGCTACCGGCAGACGGACAATCCGGACAAGCTCATCTTTCTGCCCATGCTCTGCCAGCACTGCGACAATGCGCCGTGCGAGTCGGTCTGTCCGGTGTACGCGCCGCATCACAGCAAGGAGGGCCTCAACAACCAGATCTATAATCGCTGCATCGGGACCCGGTTCTGCGCCCAGAACTGCCCCTACAAGGTGCGCAGGTTCAACTGGCACGAATGGACCTGGCCGGAGCCGCTGAATATGCAGCTCAACCCAGATGTTACCGTGCGCACCAAGGGGGTCATGGAAAAGTGCTCCTTCTGCGTGCAGCGGATCAAGCGGGCCCATACCCGGGCAAACCGTGAGAATCGAATGATCCGCGACGGGGAGGTAACCCCCGCCTGCGTCCAGACCTGTCCCACGGACGCACTCATCTTCGGCAGTCTCCTGGACGAGTCCAGCAGGGTCCGGGCTCTGGTCGCGGACAGGCGGGCCTACCAGGTGATGGGCTATCTGAACACCAAGCCGGCGGTGATCTATCTGAAGAAGGTGGTGCGCCGCGACTCGCAAGAGGGCGGGGCAGAGCACGCCTAGCCCCGGCAACGCGGCGGGAGTAGAACACGCGATTCCAGTTCAGGGATACTTCTGAAGCCGGACATTTCCTATGGCCACGGACAACACGACTCCGCTCAGCTTTGCCGAAGTGGACCAAACGGTCACCCGCACCCTGGAGCCCGCGGGAAGGCTCTATTGGAGCGTGATCGCGGCCCTAATGCTCGGGATTGGTTTCGGGCTGGTCTGCTGGATCTATCAGATCCTGGTGGGCATCGGGGCCGGTGGGCAGAACAACCCCGTCCACTGGGGGACCTATCTGGTCAACTTCGTCTTCTGGGTGGGGATCGCCCATTCGGGCACGCTCATCTCCGCCATCCTCCACCTGCTCCGGGCGCCCTGGCGCAATCCCGTGGCCAGGGCCGCGGAGACCATGACCGTATTCGCCATCTGCACCGCGGGTCTCTTTCCCCTGATCCACCTGGGCCGGGTCTGGATGGCCTTCTTCATGATCCCGGTGCCCAACCAGCGCACCCTGTGGCCCAACTTCCAGTCGCCGCTCATCTTCGATCTGGTGGCCATCAGCACCTATCTCATCGTGAGCGTTCTGTTCTGGTACACCGGGATGCTGCCGGACCTGGCCGCCATACGGGACAGGGCCTCGGGAGCCAAGAAACGAATCTTCAGGGCCCTTGCCCTGGGCTGGACTGGGCGTTTTGAACAGTGGGCCCACTACGCGCGCTCCTATCTCCTGTTTGCGGCCCTGGCCACTCCGCTGGTCATTTCCGTGCACTCCGTGGTGTCCTGGGACTTCGCCCTGGGCGTGATTCCGGGGTGGCACACCACTATTTTCGCTCCCTACTTCGTCGCCGGGGCCATCCACTCCGGCCTGGCCATGGTCCTGACCCTGATCATCCCCCTGCGCGCCATCTTCGGATACCAGCGCATCATCACCATGGGCGTCCTGGAGAAGGTGGCCCAGACCATCGTCTTCACCGGGCTCATCATGGGCTACAGCTACGCCACGGAGCACTTCATCGCCTGGTACAGCCAGAACAGCGTGGAGATGGAGCAGATGGCCTTCCGCATGTTCGGGGACATGGCCCCGCAGTTCTGGATCATGATTGTCTTCAACAGCCTGGTGCCGCTGCTCTTTTTCTTCCGCCGCTTCCGCAGGAGCCTCTTCTGGCTCTTCGCCCTGTCCATTCTGATCAACATCGGCATGTGGTTCGAGCGCTACGTGATCATCATCGGGGGGGTGGCCCACGACTTTCTCCCCCACGCCTTCGGCGGATACGCCCCCACTTTCATCGAGTACGGGATCATGGTGGGCACTTTCTGCCTCTTCTTCTTCCTCTTCCTCCTCTTCGTCAAGCACATGCCCTCTGTGTCCATGACGGAAATGAAGGAGAAAATCAGCGAGGAACGGGCCCATGGCCAATAATACAATAACATTCACCGCCCTTTTCCAGGAGGACATACGGGCGGCGGAAGCGGTAAGGGACCTCTCCTCCCCCTCCTGGCGGGTGGAGCGCGTCTGCGGGCCGGTGCCCAGCGAGGCGATCCACCAGGCCCTGCGGGGCAAGAAGACCCCGGTGGGCTGGTTTACCCTGATCGGTGGGCTTCTGGGACTGGTGACCGGCTACGGCCTCGCCTCTTTCACCTCGCTGCGCTGGGAGCTCATCGTCAGCGGCAAACCGGTGGTGGCGCTCGTTCCCTTCCTCATCGTGGGATTCGAGCTCGCTGTGCTCTTCGCCGTCCTGGGCACCGTGATCGGGTTGATCCTGCATGCGAGGCTTCCGGCATACGGGGATGAGGAGGAGAGCCCCGCGGAATGCACCGCGGACCGGTTCGGCCTGGTGGTGCAGTGCCCGGCGAGCGAATCGAGCGAGCTGCAGACCTTTCTGGAGGAGCGTGGGGCATGGGTGCGTCGACAATGACCGGGACAGGGGCAAACGGCTCAACCAGCCGCTTCGTCGGGCTGGGCAGGCTCGCCTGGGGCATGGTCCTGCTGGGCCTGTTGGGCTTCGTAGCGGCTCTCCTGTTTGGGGAGCCCCAGACGGCCTGGCGGGCCTATCTGGTCAACTTCCTGCTCTTTTCCGCCATCGCCCAGGGGGGGCTGGCGGTTTCAGCCATGGCCAGCACCGTGCACGTGCACAGGAGCAGCCTGCCCCAGCTGGCCGAGGCCTTCAGCGCCTTCTTTCCGATTTCCCTGCTCCTCTTTCTGGGCCTGATTTTCGGGGCGGAATACATCTTCCCCTGGCTGGGGCAGGATTTCGCCGCGGGCAAGGATGTCTGGCTCAGCCTGCCCTTTCTCTTTACCCGGGATGCGGTCGCCTTTGTGCTGCTCTACGCCCTGGGGGTGATGTATCTCTACTACACCCTGTGGCTCCGCGTGGGCGAATCTGCTCCCCAAACCGGGCTCCGGGCCCGGCTCGCCGGGTTCTGGTCCCGCAGAAACCCGGATCCGGAAAGGTATGCGAACCGGCGTTTCGTTCTGGGGATTCTCTATCTCATCGCCTTCGCCGCCGTTCTGTCCCTGATCGGGTTCGATCTGGTCATGGCGGCCGAGCCGCACTGGTACTCCACGCTCTTCGGGGCCTATTCCTTCATCAAGGCCCTGTTTATGGGGATCGGGGCCCTGATCATCCTCTCGGCGGCGCTGCACATGGGCCGATCCGTCAGCATGGAGATCGCCTCCTGGGAATACATCGACGCGGGCAAGCTCCTTCTGGCCTTCTGTCTCCTGTGGGCCGATTTCTTCTACTGTCAGCTGGTGGTCATCTGGTACGGCAATATCCCGGAGGAGACGACGTACGTCATCACCAGAACCATCCAGGCCCCGTGGAATGTCCTGGCCGGGAGTGTCTTCCTGCTCGGGTTCGTGGTGCCCTTCCTGGTCCTGATCAACCGCAGGGTCAAGACCCTCCCGGCAGTGATGACCGGGCTTTGCTGCGCAATTATCGCCGGTATGTGGCTGGAGCACTATCTGCTGCTCGCTCCGGCCCTGGGCGGGGCGGAAAGCATGGTGCTGCCGCTGTCCTGGGCCGATCCGGTGATTTCCCTGGCTTTTCTGGGGATCATGATCCGTGTGGTCCTGGGCTACCTGAACCAGTTTCCGGAAACCCTGGAGCCGGTTAGGGCAAGCCGGCCGCACGGCGTTGGAGGCAGCTAAGGGGTGTCTGCCCCGCGAAGATCTCTGTGGCAGAAGCAGTCAATCTTACTGAGGGCTCATCGTCATTATGGAAATTCTGCTCGCGACACTCGCAACCCTGATTCTGGCCGGGTTGGCCCTGCTTGCGGCCGCAAGGGGACGGCCCGCGCAAGTCCTCCCTGTTTTGCGGAGCGGCCTGGCCGCGGTCTCCGGAAACAGGCCCCAGCTGTTTATCCTCGGACTGGCGGCTGTATGTGGGGCCGCCCTGGTTTATCTCGTCTATGTCCATCCCTTTGTGGGTCTGGGGCCCGAGCAGCCGATCCCCTTCAGCCATCGCGTCCACGCCGGGGTCAAGCAAATCGACTGCCGCTTCTGCCATCACGGGGTGGAGCGATCCAATCATCCGGGGATGCCGCCGGTGCAGAAGTGCCTCTTCTGTCACGATTATATCATTCCCCGGCATCCGCAGATCCGCAAGGAACATCGCTATTTCGACACCAATACGCCCACTCCGTGGCGCAAGGCGAACTTCCTCCCGGAGCATGTGCTTTTCAACCATCAGCGCCACATCAAAAACGACATCCAGTGCGAAGCCTGCCACGGCAAGGTGGCGCAAAAGGACAGGATCGCGGGCAAGGACTTCAGGATGGGCTTCTGCATCGAGTGTCATCGCCGGAAAGGCGCGAATGTTGACTGCTGGCTGGCCTGTCACAGCTAGTGTATTGTACTGTATCATTTTTCCAAGCAACCCTTATTCCCGGGCCGACCCGGGCACAACGAAACATGAAAATGTCGCGAGGCGAAGGCGGGTGGACGCTGAAGCGCAGGTTTCATCCCGGGTTTCACATGATGGGATACGCAACACCTCATCGACATTCCCGGATCACTTCCGGGGAAGCAGGATTCAAATGATGTGAATGATGATGACTGGAGGGAATCAATTCCACCTCAGGCGGTACCAACAAAGCCTAGGTGTATTATGAAACCCAGCGAAGCGCTCCACCCGCCTTCGCCTCGCGACAATGCCCACAATAAATCAGCAAGTTAAACGCATTTTCATAGAAAAAACGTATCCGGGGACTCGTTGTTTTCGAAAAGAGCACGCCCCGATAGCGAAACTCCGCGAGCATGTTGAAAAGGCCTGTTTAGATGTCTATGAGAGCATTCACCATTTCCGAGAACGCCACCGCCAAGGCCTTCTGCCTGACATCCGCCTTCTGGATGATCCTCGGCACCTTCTTCGGCCTGCTCGGGGCCACGGAGCTCATCGCCCCGGATCTGGTCCAGAACATCGGCTGGATCGTCTTTGGCAGGCTGCGTCCGGTCCACGTCAACACGGTCATGTTCGGATTCGTGACCTCCGGGCTCCTGGCTGCCTGCTTCTACCTCCTGCCCCGCATGCTGAGAGCGCCGCTGTATAGCGAAAAGCTGGGACTGGCCGCCCTGGCCATGTGGAACATTACCCTGGCGGCCGCGGTGGTCACCCTGCTCGCGGGTTATACCCAAGCCCGGGAATACGCCGAGTTCATCTGGTACGTGGATATCCTTTTCCTGCTGACCTTCGGCCTCATCCTCTGCAATTTCTTCATGACTATTGTGAGACGGGAGGAGCCGCTGCTCTACGTCTCCATCTGGTACATCGCCGCGGCGATTACTCTGACCTCCATGACCTACGCCCTGGGCAACGTTATCTGGGAGCCCAACGTGGGGGCCCTGCGGGGCATGCCCGACGCCATCCTCCTCTGGTTCTACGGGCACAACATCTTTGGCCTGCTTCTTACCCCGCTGGCCATCGCCGTGGCCTACTACGTCATCCCCAAGACGGTGCAGGCCCCCCTATACAGCCACACCCTTTCCCTGCTGGGTTTCTGGGGGCTCTTCGTGGTCTACGCTCACATCGGGACCCATCACCTGCTCCAGGTCCCGGTGCCCACCTGGCTCAAGGTGGTGGCCATCGTGGACAGCGTGGCCATGGTGGTCCCGGTAATGGCTTTCCTGATCAACATCTGGTATACTGCCAAGGGGAGACTGGGCGCCATTCACGGCGACATCGGGGCCAAGTTCGTCTTCACCGGCACGATCATGTACTTCTTCGTGAGCATCCAGGGCTCCATGATGGCGCTGCCCCAGGTGCAGCGGATCACCCACTTCAACAACTGGGTGGTGGGGCACGCCCATATCGGCGTGCTGGGCTTCTCCGGGATGGTTGCCCTGGGCGGGCTCTACTTCGTTATCCCCCGCATTACCGGACGTCCCCTGTTCAGCCGTTTCCTGGCCGATTTCCAGTACTGGCTCGTACTCGTTGGGATTGGCGGCTTTGCGGTGGTGCTCACCATTGCGGGCCTGATCCAGGGCAACGCGTGGCTCAACGGGGAGACGGTCTACAGCGTGCTTCCGGAAATCCATGTCTATTATATCATCCGGGCCGCGTTGGGGCTCTTGATCTTTGTCTCGGCCCTGGTGGGGTTCTATAATATCGTCCGATCCATACTCGTCCCTGCAGGAGAGAACAGATGATGATGCGCATGACCCCTGCGGTCGTCTTCGCGGGGACCTCGCTCGTGCTCATCGCGGTTGTGCTCGTGGTGATCGCGCTACCCTACTACCACACCAGCCAGACCGAGCCCTCGAAGATCTTCCGCAAGCGCACTGAAGTGGAGCAGGCCGGGCGGCGGATCTACATGGCCAACGGCTGCGTCTACTGCCACAGCCAATCCATCAGGACCCTGGACTGGGGCGTGGGGGCCAAGCGGATCGCCAAGGCCGGTGATTACGTAGGGGACAAGCCAGTGCTGCTCGGATCGCAGCGGACCGGACCGGATCTGTCCCAGGAAGGGGGCGAGCATCCGGACGACTGGCATGTGGCCCACTTCATCAACCCCCGTTATACAAGCCCGGCCTCCATCATGCCCTCCTTCAGCTATCTGGGCCAGGGCAAGATTGAGCTGCTTACGGAATACGTCCAGAGCCTGGGCATGGAGGCGGCGGACAAACGAGTGGCCCGGCAGAAGTACTGGAAGGAGAAGGCGATCGCGGCGTACGAGAAGGGTCCGGTGGAGAACGTGGAGTGGCTCCATTCCCATGTCCCCAAGGAGTGGCGCAACCTGTCCAATCCCTATCCCACAACAGAGGCCGGACTGGCCCGCGGGCACAAGATCTATCAGCAGTTCTGCATCGGCTGCCACGGACCCATCGGGGACGGAATGGGGCCGGCCCAGCCCTATCTCAATCCGCCCCCGCTCAATTTCACCATTCTCACGAATCGCGGCGTTTCCGGAGGAATCCTCTACTACCAGATCATGAACGGCGTCACCGGCAGCGCCATGCCCTACTTCAAGAAGCACCTGGAGTCGGAGAAGATCTGGGAAGTGGGCAACTACGTGGCGGTCAACTTCATCGGGCAGAGCGACGCAGGGAATGAGACCGGGGATATCGACGCCGCCCTGGAATCGGTACTGAACCTGCCGGGGCAGGCGGCGAACGGAACCGGCAAGGGGCAATAGCCCACAGAAGCATTCCCAAGGGAGGAATGATGTATTTCCCCTTTTTCCTGGCCTACATGCTCTTCGGCTTGGCCGCCGCGATCGCGGCCTTCCTCTGGGCGGTGGCCCGGGGACAGTTCTCCGGCCAGGAGCGGGCGCGGTATCTGCCCCTGGAAGAGGAGGACTTCGAGCGGCCGCTTCATACGTCCCGAATGACCCGCTACGAGATGTGCGGCCTGCTCCTTCTCGCCTGTGTGGGCCTGGGGTTGAGCGCCGCGGTGCTCGTGTGGGGCCTGTTCTGGAATTAGGCGCAGCGGATTCGCGCGAAGCTCGCAAGGAGCGGATATGCATTTCTTCGGCACGGTCACTATCCTGCACGTGTTCATGTATCTCTTCCCGGCGCTCGTCTTCGTGATTCTCCTGGGTCTGCTTCTGGGATACAGCCACATGCGCTCCGAAGGGTCGGAGGAGGGCAAGACGCGCATCACCAAGCGGCATCCGGAAGGCATCGAGGAGCGCCAGGCCCCATTCCCCCTGGGAATGACCCTGATCATTCTGGCCACGGTTTTGTGGGGCTTTTTCTATATCCTTTTCACCGGAATCTACGGGGTGGTGATCTGACATGGAGGATCTGGAGCATATAACCTCAATTGCGCGTTCCTGGATCAATATTTCCCTGATGATCCTCTTCATCTTCGGGATGGGACTGTTTGCCTTCTTCATCGTGGGGGATCGGGGGCAGCCGGGCTGGCAGTACGGCACTGTGCGGGACGTACCGGGTCAGTCCCCGGATGCCGTATACGAGCGGCAACTTAAGCGGCAGCACATTCGCGGGGGCGAGGAGGAATGAAGAAGCGCATCACCGCAATAGCCGTATTTTTCCTCGTCGTGGGCCTGGGGCTCTACGGCGGGATCAACACCTACGACAACCTCCTGAGCTGGGAGCGGATGTGGGAGACGCCTGCTGTTCAGCCCCACGAGGAGCCCATTCCCTCCATGAATGAGGGCACGGTCCCCTTTTCCGGGGGCGAAGCGGTTTTGCGGGCCACGCCGGCCCAGGATCTCTCGCCGCCTTTCGAACAGGCGAATGCGACGATCATAAGCTCAGGCAAAACCCGCTACGGATACTACTGCGTGCACTGCCACGGGAAGAATCACGGCGGGATGGGCACGGTGGGGCAGAGCTTCTCTCCGCTTCCCACGGACCTGCGGAGCCAACGGGTGCAGGCCATGAGCCCGGGCAGGATGTTTCGGGTCATCAGCTACGGCATTCCTGGCGGCGGCAAGCAGCCCGCTCTGCATGCGACGATTGCGCCGGAGTATCGCTGGCACATCACGGCCTACATCAAGTCCCTGGAGGTCCGGAATAAAGAGTGAGGCACTCCTGTGCCGAATCGTGAGTGGAAAGGCGTATGACCGAAGCCTTCTGCGACCTCTGCGGGCTTCCGCTGCGGCGGGGAAGCGTGGAGGCGGACATGGGCGGGGAGCGGCTCCGGTTCTGCTGCTTCGGGTGCCGGCAGGTTTACGCCCTGCTGCTGGAATCCACGGACAGCCCCGATCCGGCCCGTTTCCGGGAGACGGAGATCTACAGGCGCTGCCTGGAGGCGGGCATCATTCCCGCATCGGAAGAGGATCTGGAAGGTGGGGGCGGCGAAGCCCAGAAGTCCAGCTCGGAATTCGGGGAAGAGTCATCCTCAGGGCAAAATACTGATCGACCGCTTCTGGATCTCGATCTCCGGGTCGAGGGCATGTGGTGTCCCGCCTGCGCCTGGGTCGTGGAGGAGTTCCTCAAGAGGGATCGGGGTGTCCGCAGTGCGGACTGCCGGTTTGTCCTGGACAGGCTGCGGGTGGAATACGATCCCGTGCTCACCTCTCCGGAGAGCATCCGCAAACAGGTGGGGAGACTGGGATATCGGGCCGTGATGGCCGGACAGGAGACCCGGAACGGTACAAGCGCCCGCGAGCTCGTGCGCTTCGGGGTGAGCGGCTTTTTGACCCTGAACGTGATGATGCTCTCCCTGGCCCTGTATTCCGGGTTCTTCACCCAGCTCGGCCCCGAGGCCGCGGCCAAGCTCTCCTGGCCCATCGTCCTCCTGGCCGGGGCGGTCTTTGTCTACGGCGGGGCCCCCATCCACCGCGCCGCAATCGCCGGGTTCCTGAACAGGGCCCCGGGGATGGAGGCCCTCATCAGCATCGGCGCGGCAAGCGCCTTCCTCTACAGCCTTTCCAACTGGATGCGGGGCAGCATCCACCTCTATTTCGACACGGCCTGCATGCTCATCACCCTGGTTCTTGTGGGCAAGCTCGCGGAGCGAAAGACCAGGGAAGGGGTCCTGACCCGCCTGGGAAACTTCTATGATCTGCTGCCGGGCAAGGTGCGGATGGTTACGGAAGGTTTTCCCCGGGGCCGGTACGCGGACGCCGGCCAGCTGGCTGAGGGTGACC
>CAYNCR010000014.1:0-19281 GCA_964395575.1 uncultured Desulfohalobiaceae bacterium | reverse complement strand
TCTTCCCTGGAGCAGAGTGAAACAGATTCCGGAACAAGACTCCACAAATATATGGAACGTATCGGAGTGTGTTTTTCCTTTGTTTAGCTTCAATCCGGAAACGAGCGAGCTCCGGCCCGGAAAGTCCATTTTCCGGACAGAAAATCTGGCAGAGTCTGAATTGATTCAAAATACCCCGTGTCGGCTTATAGTTATAATGATCAGTGGAGTGGTGAATAGTTACGGTGTTGGGACACTAGACCGCCGTCCCGTTCTCACGGTCCATAAAGCGCAGATTGATCGCCTCGGCCAGGTGGGCGGTGCCGATGGACTCCTCACCGTTCAGGTCCGCGATGGTGCGGGCGATGCGGAGCACGCGGGTGTGGGCCCTGGCTGAGAGGCCGAGCTTTTTGACCGCCTGCTCCAGGAAGTCGTGCTCATCCTCGGACAGGGCGCAGAAGCGCTGCAGCCACCTGCCGGAGAGCTCGCTGTTCGCCCCGCAGGGCAGGCCCTCGTAGCGCTGGCTCTGCAGCCTCCGCGTGGCCTCGATGCGCTCGCGCATGGTCCGCGAATCCAGGGAGCCGCTCACCTGACGCAGATCCTTGTACTGCACCGCCGGCACCTCCACCTGGAGGTCGATCCGGTCCAGCAGCGGCCCCGAGAGGCGGGAGTGGTAGCGCTGGATCTGCTTGGGGGTGCAGGTGCAGGGATGGGTCTCGTCGAAGCGGTAGCCGCAGGGACAGGGATTCATGGCCGCGACGAGCATGAAGTCCGCGGGATAGGACAGGGACACCGCGGCCCGGGAGATGGTCACCGTTCCGTCCTCAAGGGGCTGGCGCAGGACCTCCAGGACGTTCTTCTTGAACTCCGCCATCTCGTCCAGAAACAGCACTCCGCGGTGAGCCAGGGAAACTTCTCCGGGCTTGGGATACTGTCCTCCGCCGATGAGTCCCACGTCGGAAATGGTGTGGTGCGGCGAGCGGTAGGGCCGCTCGGTGACCAGTCCGGTTTCCGGCTTGAGCTGTCCCGCAACGCTGTAGATCTTGGTGACTTCCAGAGCCTCAGAGAATTCCAGCAGGGGAAGCACTGTGGGAATGCGCTTGGCCAGCATGGTCTTGCCGCTTCCCGGAGGCCCCATGAAAAGCAGATTGTGCCCCCCGGCGGACGCAATCTCGATGGCCCGCTTGCCGTGCTCCTGCCCCTTGACCTCGGAGAAGTCCAGGGCGAATTCGCCGCGCGAGGCCCACAGGTCTGCGATGTCGTATTGGTAGGCCGGGATGGTCTCCTCGCCGCAGAGGAAGCGCACCGCCTGCTGGAGAGAGCGGACCGGATAGACGGAAAGACCCTGAACCACCGCTGCCTCGGCCGCATTCTCCTCCGGCAGGATCAGGCCCCGCACCCCTTCCTTCTGGGCCTGTATGGCCATGGGCAGCACGCCGCTCACTGGCTTGAGCTCGCCGTACAGGGAGAGCTCCCCGGCCAAAAAATACCCGGAGATGAGCTCCGGGTCCATGTATTCCGATGCGGCCAGAAGGCCCATCGCAAGGGGAAGATCGTAGGTGCTGCCCTCCTTGCGGATGTCCGCGGGGGCGAGATTGACCGTGATTCGAGAGGGCGGGATACGGAAACCACTGTTCTTCAGAGCGGCGAAGATGCGCTCCTTGCTCTCCTTGACCGCTCCCTCGGCCAGCCCCACCATAACAAAGGCGGGGACCCCGGACCGGGTCAGATCCACTTCGATCTGCACCGTGTAGGCATCGATTCCAAGCAGCGCGGTGGTCAGGACCTTTGCCAGCATGAGCTCTCCCGTTGAGGTGTCTCGAGTTGGCCAGCCGGCTGATGCGGCGTGCTGAAGATCAGTGGATCAGGTGACCGATCCGGGACCAGCGTATGTCCGTCCAGCTTTTCCAGGACCAGTAGATGATCCACGCCCTGCCCAAAATCTTGTCTTCCTGCACGAAGCCCCAGAAGCGGGAGTCGTAGGATTCGCCGCGGTTGTCGCCCATGACGAAGTAGTTGTCCTCGGGTATCTCGATGGGGCCAAGGTTGTTGCGCACTCTGGGATCGAAGCGGTGCGGTGGCCACTTGTCCATGGGGAAGCTTCCGCGGACGTCGGTGCTTGCGGGCGTGGCGTAGGGTTCCTTGAGGGCTTCGCCGTTCAGGAAGACGCGCTGGTCCTTGATTCGGATGGTGTCTCCGGGCGTGCCGATGATCCGCTTGATGAAGTCCTTGGACTCGTTCTCCGGGAAGCGGAAAACCACGATGTCCCGATGTTCCGGGTCGGAAAAGTCCGAGATGAACATGTCCGTGAAGGGAATGCGCAGCCCATAGACGAACTTGTTCACCAACAGGTGGTCTCCGATCTTCAGGGTGGGGAGCATGGAGCCGGAGGGAATCTTGAAGGCCTGCACCACAAAGGAGCGGATCAGAAAGGCCAAAAGCAGGGCGATGGCCAGGGCCTCCGCGTATTCCCGTACGGCTCCCTTTCGCTTCTTCTCCTGCGTGCCGTTCGCGGAATCGTCTGAGCTCTTCCTCGGAAACATGGTGCTTGCGAACCTCCGGCTGCTTGTGCGCGCAGAATCCTAGCAGGGCCCGAGCGCTGGATCAATCGTTCTCGTCCTTTTTCATCGCCGCCAGGAACGCCTCCTGGGGAATGTCGATGTTCCCCATCTGCTTCATCCGCTTCTTGCCCTCCTTCTGCTTTTCCAGGAGCTTGCGCTTGCGGGTGATGTCCCCGCCGTAGCACTTGGCGGTCACGTTCTTGCGCAGGGGCGGAATGCGCTCCCTGGCGATGATCTTGTTCCCGATGCAGGCCTGGATGATCACCTCGAAGAGCTGTCTGGGGATGAGCTTGCGCATTCTCTGGGCAATGTCGCGGCCGTGGTAGTAGGCCTTGTCCCTGTGCACCATCGAGGAGAGGGCGTCCACCTTCTCGTGGTTGATGAGCATGTCCAGCTTGATCACGTCCGAAGGGAAAAAGCCCAGGATGTCGTAGTCCAGGGAGGCGTACCCGCGGGTCACGGACTTGAGCTGGTCGAAGAAGTCGTAGACGATCTCCGCGAAGGGCAGATCGTAGGTGATGATCACCCTCGCGGAGCTTAAGTAGCGCATGTCCTTGTGCACTCCCCGCTTCTCCTCGCAGAGCCCGAGCACGTTTCCCACGAACTCGCTGGGGACATGGATCTCCATGCGCGCGAAGGGCTCGCGGATCTCGGAGATCTCCGTGGGTTCGGGCAAAAGGGAGGGATTGTCGATCTGCAGAACCTCGCCGTCCTGCTTGTACACCTCGTAGACCACGGAGGGGGCTGTGGCGATGAGCTCGGCCTGGAACTCCCGCTCCAGCCGCTCCTGGATGATCTCCATGTGCAATAATCCCAAAAAGCCGCAGCGGAAGCCGAATCCCAGGGCCTGGGAGGTCTCCGGATCGAAGGTGAAGGCCGTGTCGTTGAGCTGGAGACGCTCCAGGGCCTTCTTCAGGGGGTCGAATTTGGACGGCTCCGTGGGGTAGAGCCCGCAGAAGACCATGGGCTGGATCTTCTTGAACCCAGGACAGGGCTCGGGCGTGGGATTGTTCGCGGAGGTGATGGTGTCGCCCACGCGGGCGTTGCGCAGGTCCTTGATATTGGCGAAGAGAAAACCCACTTCCCCGGGACCGAGAACATCGCATTGCTGCGGATTGGGGGCGAAAACGCCCACCTTGTTCACTTCGAAGCGCTTCTGGTTGGAGACGATCTGGATGTTCTGATCCTGGTAGAGGTAGCCGTCGTAGATGCGGAACAGGACCACCACTCCCTGATAGGGATCGTACCAGGAGTCGAAGATCAGGGATTTATGCGGGGCCTCGGGATCGCCGCTGGGCGGGGGAATGTCATCCACGATGCGGGGCAGGAGGTGGTCCACGTTTTCCCCGGTCTTCGCGCTCACCCACAGGATCCCGGAGCAGTCCAGGCCGATGGCCTCCTCGATCTCCCGGGAGATGCGCTCCGGTTCCGCGCTGGGCAGATCCACCTTGTTCAAGACGGGAATGATCTCCAGATCGTGATCCAGGGCGAGGTACACGTTGGCCAGGGTCTGGGCCTCGATGCCCTGGGTGGCGTCCACGAGGAGGATGGCCCCTTCGCATGCGGCCAGGCTTCGGGAGACCTCGTAATTGAAGTCCACGTGCCCGGGAGTGTCGATGAGATTGAGGATATATGTGGTGTCGCCGCGCTGGTAGGGGATGCGCACGGTCTGGGACTTGATGGTGATCCCGCGCTCCCGTTCCAGCTCCATGCGGTCCAGGAACTGTTCCTTCTTGTCCCGGTCCTCGATGATCCCGGTCAGCTCCATGATCCGATCGGCCAGGGTGGACTTGCCGTGGTCGATGTGGGCAATGATGCTGAAGTTGCGAATTTTTTGCTGATCCGGTCGCATAGGTGAATTACTTACCTCCCTGGCTGTGGGTGCCGTAGGCGAAGCCAAGATAGTCCTTGATCATCCGCCTGGCTGAGAAATGCGGGGCCACCGTCTTGATGGACTGTTTCATGATCCGGACCCAGTCGTGGGGAACCCCCGCCTCGGAGGTGGTGTAGTAGGCCGGGATGATGTCTTCTTCGATGAGGCGGTAGAGCTCCGCGGCGTCCAGTTCGTCGCGATCGGGTTGATCTCCAGCTCCGGAATCGATGGTCCACCCGTTGGTCGGGGTGGAGCCCTCCAGCCACCATCCGTCCGGAATGCTCAGACTGGGCACCCCGTTGATCGCGGCCTTCATGCCGCTGGTTCCGCTTGCCTCCATGGGCGGCTTGGGCGTGTTGAGCCACACGTCCACCCCATGGACCAGGTACTGGGCCAGCTGCTCGTCGTAGTTCTCCACAAAGGCGATGCGCCCGTTCAGCTCCGGATCCTTGGCCATGTGGACCACGCGCTGCAGGAGGCGTTTGCCCTCGTCGTCCGCGGGGTGGGCCTTACCGGCGAAGACAATCTGGATGGGCCGCCAGCTGTCGTTGACCAGACGCTTGAGCCGATCCAGATCGTGAAAGATGAGATCCGCCCGCTTGTAGGTGGCGAAGCGGCGGGCGAAGCCGAAGGTGAGCATGGAAGGGTCGAGCATGGTCCCCATGGCCGGCAAAAGCTCGGTGCTTCGGCGCTGGATCCATTCCCGCCTGGCGAGCTGGCGGACGAAGTTCATGAGCTTGACCTTGAGCCAGAAATGGGTCCGCCAGATTTTCTGATCCGGGATCTCCTCCACGAACTCCCAGATTGCCGGATTGTCATGCTCCCTGATCCAGCCGTCGCCGAAGTAGCGGTTGAAGAGCAGGCGCATCTTGGGCTCGAGCCAGGTGGGCAGGTGCACCCCGTTGGTGATGTGGCCCACGGGCACCTCCTCCTGCTTGCGCTCCGGCCAAAGGGGCTGCCACATTTCCCGGGTCACCTCCCCGTGCCGTTTGCTCACCGCGTTGCATCTGCCGGAGAGCTTGAGGCCGAGTATGGTCATGTTGAACCCTTCATCTGGATGCTCTGGGTGGCGTCCCAGATCCATGAAGGCTTCCCGGTCCAGGCCCAGAGCCTCGCGATAGGGAGCGAAATACTTCTCCACCATGTCCGCGGGGAAGACGTCGTGGCCCGCGGGCACTGGGGTGTGGGTGGTCAGCAAGCTCGAGCCCCGGAGACGCTCCTTGGCCCGCTCAAAGCTCACACCCTGTTCCATCAGGTTCCTGAGGGCCTCGAGAAGGGCGAAGGCCGGGTGTCCCTCGTTGAGATGGAGCAGGGAGGGCGCAAGCTCCATTTCCTTGAGCACGGCATGGCCGCCGATGCCCAGAATGATTTCCTGGAGCAGGCGCTGCTCCCGGTCACTGGTGTAGAGCTGCTTGGCGATATCCCGGATCCAGGGCGGGTTGTCCTCGATCTCCGTATCCATGAGAAAGAGGGAGACGCGGCCCACCGAGACCTTCCACAGGGCCGCCCTGAGCCTGGGCCGGATATGCGGAACCTCGATCACGATTTGGTCGCCGTTTTCGTCGTAGACCTGGTTGATGGAGGCGGATTCGCGGTCCACCGTCTGGGTCTGGTTCTGCTGCCAGCCGTTGTTGTCCACGGTTTGCTGCATGAACCCGGAGGGATACATGAAGCCCACCGCAACAACGGGTACGCCCATGTCACTGCATTCCTTGAGGTGATCCCCGGCCAGAAAGCCGAGCCCCCCCGCATAGAAGGGGAGGGAGTGGTGCAGGCCGTATTCCGCGCTGAAGTAGGCGATGGGTCCGCCGAGGTATTCTCCGGGATAGGCCTCCGCATCGAAGTGGGACATGACCAGGTCGTAGTGCCGCAAATAGTTCTGATCCCGGGAGGCCCAAATCAGGGCCTGGTCCGGAAGGGCTTTGAGCATGCGGTCCGGGTTGTGGCCGCTGTCCTTCCAGGCCTGGCGGTCCAGCATCTTGAAGAGCATTCTGGCGTGCGGGTTCCAGCACCACCACAGGTTTTCCGCAAGATCGCTCAGCCTGCCGATACGGTCGGGAATGTTGGGAAATGTATTGTTTCTGATTTCGTGTGCTCGCAAGATTTGCCTCCGAAAAAATTGGCTGTGGATCGTCCCAGTCTAGCGTACAACGAGTCTCCTGTCCCGAGCCGGTCGCCGCGAGGGCCAGACCGAAAGACGCGCTGAGGGAAGAAAAGCATCGCTGGCTCAGACCGCGGAGGAAGCCAGGAGCAATCAGGGGACAACGCTGTTAGTGGCTCCAGCCGGGAAGGATGTCGAACGGATCCGGCATTCGGAGCGTGAGGCGGGACGAAACGCAGTCTGGTGTTGTCCGTGCGGCAGCCGGTTGCGTTTCGGCTCAGCTCAGGACAATACGAGTCAAGTATCTGCTATTTGATCTCGCGTCAAGCGCGTGTCCGTTCCCCGTTCCGGGTTCTGGGTTCCCGGTTCCCCGTTCCCAGTTCTGCGTTCAGCGTTTTCGGTTCAGAGAGAGAAGCGAGGGGGGAAAATTGACAATTTCCTGAATCCTTCTGGAATCTGGCCTTGTCTGACATCTGTCGTCTGACTTCTGATCACCGACATATCGACATACTGACACACCGACCTACTGACTCACTGATCTCCGACCTCCGACCTCAGCCGGAAGCCTCGCGCAAAATCTCCATCCAGCGGTTGCGTTCCCGCCAGGTGAATCCGCCGGGATAGCAGGGCCACAGGGATCGATTCTGAAAGAGGGGATCCTGGGCCAGGGGAAAGGGCGAAGACTCCTGCGCCCGGGAAAACATTTCCGTGCCCGGAAGGGGGGAATAGTAGGTCAGATGGGGACGGAGGCCGTAGCTCCCGGCAAAGGCCACAGCTTCGCGGATTTCGCGCTCTTCCTGGTCGGGAAGGCCGAAGAGGATGTACACGCCCACGTTTTCCGGGGAAAAGCCGGCACGAAAGAGATTTGTGACCCCAGTGTCCCATTCCTGCCGGGTCAGCTTGTTGTCCGGTCTATGGTCGAAGCTGCTCGTCTCCAGGCCCAGGCGAACTGTGGTCAGGCCCGCCTGGTACAGGAGGCGGCAGACGTCGTCTCGCAGATATTTGGCGTGCAGCCCGTTGGGCGTGTGCAGACGGATTCGCGGCCCCTCCTGGATCAGGGCACGCAGAAAGGGGATGAGCCAGGTCTCGGGACGGACCAGCAGGGCATCGTCGTAGAAGGCGAAGTCCCGGACCCCCTTGGCGTGCTCCGTCCGGACCTGGTCCAAAAGCTGCTTCCAGGATCCTTGGCTGTAGCCGGGATAGAGCAGGCTGCTGGAGCAGTAGCTACAGGAGAAGGGACAGCCGCGCGAGCCGAGCAGCACGGAGAACTCGGCCTCGGGGTAGAGACGGGGAAGCAGGGCTCCCGCATCCGGCTCCGGCGCGGGGGGAGGGACGTCCTCTCCCAAAAGCTTCCAGATCCGGGTCCAGTTCCGCGGCTCTTCCGCGGGGCCGGTCAGCACCTCGTCCGCAGGGACGGTTTCAGCGGCGTGCTCCGGGCAGAGGGTTGCATGGACTCCGCCCAGGGCAATGGGGGTATTGGGCCAGATGCTTCGCACCAGGCGGGCCGCGGCGACAGCCCCGGGGTACCAGTAGGTCATGATCGAGGTGATGAGCACCAGATCAGGTGGGGATTCCATACGGGCCAGGGCTCCGGAGATCGCTTCATAGGGCAGGCCGTAGCGGCAGAAGCGCCTGGGGACATGGCGCAGCCTTGCGTGAGAAGGGATTTCGGTTCTGGGATAGCGGCCGCAGCCGTACTTTTCCGGGGACGGCCAGTCCACATCGCGCCAGGTGCGATCCATGCAGTCCAGAAGGGCCACGTCGCAGCCGCAGCCGGAAAGGGCCTGGAGCACGGAGATGAGGCCAAGGGGGCGGGACCAGAGATTGTACGCGGCGTAGTCGTAGATCCAGGGGTTGATGCCCAGAACCCGCGGACGGTCTGGTCCCGCGGGAGCGCTTGCTTCAGGGGTTGCGCAGATCCAGGTAATCTCGGGCCACTTGGGCCGGTTCGGAATCCGGGGCAATGTCGAGAATCCTTTGGAAAGACTGTGCTGCCTGATCCTGTTTGCCGAGCCGGAGCTGGAGTTTGCCGTACTGGAGCCAGAGCCGCTGGTTGTCCGGAAAGGCCTCCACGGCCTGCTGAAGGGTCTTTTCGGCCTTCTCCGGGGTGCCCTGTTTCGTGTGGAGCTGGGCCAGGAGGAAATAGGCCGGCAGATAGCGCCAGTTTTCCCGCAAGGCCTTGTCCGCGTACTCGATGGCCTGCTGGAGCCGTTTTTGTTTCCTGTAGAGGCGGCTCAGGTTGTACGCGGCGTACTCCGGTGTCAGATAGGTGTCGATGGACAGGGCCTTCTTCAGGACTTCTTCCGCTTTGTCCAGCCGGTCCGCGGCGATATAGGCCCTGCCCAGATTGTTCCAGGCCATTCCCAGCCCCGGAGCGAGCTCGGTGGTCTGTTTCAGCTCGTCGATAGCCTTGTCCGTCTTGCCCTCAAGCTGGAGATAGGTCATGCCCAGCATGAGATGGTATTCCGGGATGTCGGCCGCGCTGTCCTTGAGGGGGAGCAGCTCCTGAAGGCTCCGCCTGGGCTGGTTGTTTTGCAGATGGGAGTTGGCCAGCTCGATGCGAGCGCGGGTTTTCTTGGACACATCCGGGGATGTGGCGGCACAGCCCCAGAGGGTCAGCAGAAGGGCCGCCACGGCGAACAGCGCGAGGGACTTGCGTGTTATCATTGGGCACCGTCCGGGACGCGGTTCCGGAATGAGTAGCTAACAGGGCGTTAAAAATCTTCCAATTGCTGCGTTGCTTCAAAAAGTTCAAGTTCTCATGGAGGCAACTACGCCCCAGTGAAACAGAAGAACGTTTCACGGGGTAGACTGCGACCTTGTCCGGCACTCACTTTTTTTAGTTTGCTCGTAATATATTGAACTTCGGAAAAAGTGAGTGCCGGGTCGCGCTTGACCCTTGAAATTTTTAAACGCCCTGTCGTAACTATACACCATTTTTCTCGTCTCAGCGTAAATCTTCGCGAGGCCTTTTTGAATCAATCACCAGAGTCGAAGGAGCAAGATGAAAAAAGGCCCCGTGAAGAGGACAGTTTCGCAAGATGGCAAATAATTACGCCCTGACTGATACGCACTTTTTCCATCAGGCTGCTAAATGACCTTGTTCAGGGGATACTCGATAATGCCCTCGACACCACTGGCCTGGAGCCTGGGGATCAATTCCCGCACAATGGACTCCTCGACCACGATCTCCACGGAAAGCCAGCCCTCCTCGTAGAGGTCCGCAATCGTGGGCGAGGTGAGGCTGGGCAGCATGGCCATGACGTCCTGCAGATTGTCCCGGCGTACGTTCATTTTGAGACCCACGAGGCGCTCAGCGCGGAGAGCTCCCTGCAGGAGGGTGCTCATCTGGTCGATCTTGGAGCGTTTCCACTCGTCCCGCATGGCCGACTTGTTGGCAATGAGCTGGGTCGATGTCTGCATCATCTCGGCGATGATGCGCAGCCCGTGGGCCCGGATGGTGGTGCCGGTTTCCGTGACCTCCACGATGGCGTCGGCCAGCCCGGAGGCAACCTTGGCCTCGGTGGCGCCCCAGGAAAATTCCACTTCCACGGGGATGTCCGCCTCCTGGAAGTACTTCCGGGTGAAGTTCTCCAGCTCCGTGGCGATCTTTTTGCCCTGCAGGTCCTCGGGCCGCTTGTACGGAGAATCGCTGGCTACGGCCAGGACCCAGCGGGCCGGGCGGTTGCTCGTCTTGGAATAAACCAGTTCGCAGACCTTGTCCACCTCTGCTTCGTTCTCCAGGATCCAGTCCTTGCCGGTCAGGCCCACATCCAGGGTGCCGTCCTCGATGTACACGGGCATTTCCTGGGCCCGGCACATGGTGCATTCCACATCCGGATCGTCGATGTCCGGAAAATAGTTGCGGTGGTGCAGGCGTATCTTCCAGCCGGAGTTGGCGAAGAGCTTGATGGTTGAGTCCTCGAGGGACCCTTTGGGGATGCCGAGTCGAAGGGGCTTTCCGCGCGCCATTTAGGAATAGACCTCCTTGGGATCGAAGATTTTCTCGGAGCAGACCCTGGTTCCGTCGCGGGCGATTTCGCGGTGGAAGCAGCTGCGGTATCCGGTATGGCAGGCCGCCCCGCCGATCTGGCGCACCTGGAGCAGGATCGTGTCCGCATCGCAGTCCAGGCGCACGGCTTCCACTTCCTGTACGTTTCCCGAGGATTCGCCCTTTTTCCAGATCTTGTCCCGGCTGCGGCTGTAGAAATGGGCCACGCCGGTGCTGTTGGTCCTTTCCCAGGCCTGTTGATCCATATAGGCCAGCATGAGGACTTCGCCGCTCTCGCTGTCCTGGACGATGGCCGGGACAAGACCGCCTGTCTTGTCGAAATCGGGTGCGAGCATGTCCTGTCTCCGGGGTATGTCGTGTTGGGCCGGTACGGATCAAGGCGTTTACTTCGGTTTCGCCGCGATCCGGAACAATCAACCTAGACCGAGAACGCGTGGCTTGTAAACAGGTGAGTCCGGGGATTTCCCGGGAGGAAGCCGTCACAGGGGGATTTTTCTCCGCGCGACGGGTACACGGTTCACAACCCACCGGAAAGGACTCGCCTCAGGAGCAGGCGGCTTCCTTGTTCCTGAGCTGGCCGCAGGCGGCGTCGATGTCCAGTCCCTTGCTCTTGCGCAGGAAAACGGCCTTGTCCTTGCTCCGCAGAAATTCCTCGAACTCCAGCACCCGTTCCCTGCTGGGCGCCTGGTAGGGTATGTCCTCGTCCGGATTCAAGGCGATGAGATTCACCTTGCAGCGCAGGGAAGAAATTATTTTATTCAACTGCCTGGCATGGTTCAAGTCGTCGTTGACTCCGCCTATGAGGGCATATTCCAGGGTGATTCGCTGTCGGGGCTTGAGGGGAAGGCCCTCCAGGATGCGGATAAGCTCCTCCAGGGAAACAATGGAGGCCGCCTTGGGCATGAGCTCCTCCCGGAGCTCCTGGTTGGGGGCGTGCAGGGAGACCGCGAGGGAACCCAGCCCGCTTTCCGCGAAACGGCGCATGGGTTCGGGGATGCCCACCGTGGATACGGTGGTGCGCCTGTAGGAGAAGCCAAGCCCCTCGTCGTCGCGGATGATGCGCAGGGCCTTTTCCACCTGGGGCCAGTTGAGCAGGGGCTCGCCCATGCCCATGAAGACGAGGTTGCGCAGGGGAAGAGGATCCTTGTTCTGGGCCAGATAGTCCCGGGCCACCAGGATCTGGCCCAGGATCTCCCCGGAGGTGAGATTGCGGGAGAAGCCCATTCGCCCGGTGCTGCAGAAGGTGCAGCCCAGGGCGCATCCCGCCTGGGAGGACAGGCACTGGGTATAGTGATCCTCTTCCGGGATGAGCACGGTCTCGATCAGGTCCCCGTGCTCCACGCTGAGGAGAAACTTGATCGTGCCGTCCGAGCTGCGGCGGACTGTGTGCACAGCTGGAGGGTCCAGCCGGAACCGCTCCTGCAGCCGGGAGCGGATCTCTTTGTTCAGGTCGCTCATCCGGCTGAAGTCCGTGACCCCCTTCTGCCAGATCCACTTGTGGATCTGCTGGGCCCGGAAGGGCTTCCACCCCTGTTCACACGCCAGCTGCCGGAGCTCTTCAAAGGAAGAGTCGAGCAGGTTGCTCATTGGTTTCGTTCCCCGTTGTCCGTTCAGGGTTCCCGGTTGGGGTGAAGTGATCAGTGATTCAGTGATTCAGTAAGTCAGTGAGTCAGTGGGTCGGTAAGTCAGTAAGTGAGTGTGTCAGTGAGGCCGACCTCCGAACTCCGACCTCTGAACTCCAATTTCCGACCTTGTATAGTGAAAGTCCCTTTGCTCGTTCCGGCAACTTCCATATATCCTGACGGGAAAGAGGGTTCTGATCTTGGCTCAATGAACCCGTGTCGGAGTTTCTTCTTCCCGCCAGGCTCAAGTCGGGAAATAACTTGTTCCCGCGAGACCGCATACCACAAGGTTGATGATGCCTGGCTCCGATCTCCGATCACCGACCAACCGACTCACTGATTCACCGACTCACTGATCTCCGTCTCGGCTCCCCACGGGAGCCGGATCAGCTCGCTCAGGAAAAGCCGCCGCTGGGCGCGCAGGCGGAGCCCAGGGCATCCGGGTCCGCGCTGCCGCCGGTGCGCTTCACCGCGCAGAGCAGCCGTTTGACCTCCCGGCTGCCGCAGGAGGGGCACAATGGTGTTTCCTCGCGGCTGGAGACCATTTCCTCGAACTGACTGTTGCATTGCTTGCAGTGGAATTCATGCAGGATCATCCCATTACCCCCGTTGTTCTGGATTATTCGCGAAAAAAACGCCCTAGGCTCTGGGCTCGACAGGTCGGTCTTACCGGCGTTATCCGGCACCCCCAAAAAGGCTTCAAGCTTGAGCGCCTCACGTGTATTATTCATGGTGATTTTTGCGGATCAGTCAAGGGGACGATCCTGCGTGCCGGCACTAAGCCCGGAGCGCGGGTGCCCGTGTTCGGAAAGCAAGGAGGGAAAATGTTCGCAAGCGCTCAGCTTCTCGCCTTCGGCGTGGCGGTGGGACTGGCCGCTTCCTTCACCGGTCTGGGAGGCGGTTTCCTCATGGTCCCCTTGCTCCTTCTGTGGGGCTACTCCGCCCAGAATGCGGTGGGGACCTCTTTCGCCGCAATCCTGGTTATCTCCCTGTCCGCCCTGCTCGCCCACAACAAGCTGGCCAATGTGGATATGCGAGCCGGTCTCCTTTTGGGAGCGGGCGGGATTGTCGGCGCCCAGATCGGGGCCAGGCTCCTGGAAGGCGTGTCCACAGGCGGATTCAAGCGGGTTTTTGCCTGTATTCTCCTGGGGCTGGCGGGATACCTCTTGTATAAGGGCTGATCAGTCCTTCTTGGCTTGCCTGGAGATCTCCTCCTTGTAGGCCAGTACGCCCCGGGTAATGCCCCAGGCCAGGCGCTTGAGATAGGAGTAGTTCTGGAGGCGCTTGCGCTCGGTGGGATTGGTGAGATAGCCCGCCTCCACGAGGATGGCCGGCATCTTGGCGCCCATGAGCACATAGAAGGGAGCCTGACGCGTCTCGCTGCCTCCCAGGTCGTAGAACTGCTCCCCGTACTGCATCGCCTCCTGCAGCACGTCGTTCGCAAGGTTGGTGGACTCCCGGATCTTGGACTTGAGCATGAGGTCGGTGAGGATGACCTCCAGGTCGCTGATCTTTTTCTTGGAGACCGAGTTTTCCCGAGCAGCCACTTCCGCCGCGTCCTTGGAGGTGGCCAGGTTGAGGTTGTAGATCTCCAGACCGCGCACGCGAGTGTTCTCGTTGGCGTTGCAGTGGATGGAGATGAACAGGTCCGCCTTCTTGGAATTGGCCAGGGCGGTTCGTTCCTCCAAGGGGATATGCTTGTCCTCTGTCCGGGTGTAGATGACCTCGAACCCCTTGTCCTCAAGGGTCTTGCCCAGGATCCTGGCCAGGCGGAGATTGATGTCCTTCTCCAACACCCCGTTGACCACCGTGCCGGGCTTTTTTCCGCCGTGCCCGGGGTCCAGCATGACCGTTTCGATGCCCAGGCCCAGCTGCTGGACCAGATCGCCCCGAACGTCGTCCTTGTTGAGGTCCAGGGGCAGCTCAGCCGTCTCTTCACTGGGCTGTCCGCCGTCATGGTTGCCGTAGATGTCCACCACCACGCGGTAGGGATTCTGCAGGGTGAAGACGCGGTAGTCGTCCAGCTCTTGCAGATCCATGACGATGCGGCTTATGGATTTGCGGTGCTGACCGGCCCGGACCTTTTGCAGAAGCCCGTCCTCGATCCGCAGGGGGCTGTCCATGTCATCCGGGATCCAGGTGCCGGTGAGGTCCACGACCAGGCGATAGGGTTTGCCCTGTTCCGGATTCCCCTTGAGCAGGAAGTCGTTGTATTGGACCTTTTCCGGCAGATCCAGGAC
Organism: uncultured Desulfohalobiaceae bacterium; assembly: GCA_964395575.1. GTDB lineage: Bacteria > Desulfobacterota > Desulfovibrionia > Desulfovibrionales > Desulfothermaceae > JAIPDU01. Next base: position 4,893 of record CAYNCR010000014.1, on the reverse strand, counting down.
CACACGGGTATACTCCTCGTTGCTCCAGTGGCGGATTTCCTTGAGCCGGGTCATCTGGTTCAGGGACTGGGCAGAGGAGCTGTCCTGTCCCTCGGTGGCGGCCTCTTTGTACTCGGCGTCCATTCCGTCCAGGAGCTTTCTTGCTTCGGGGGCCTTGTCCCCATCGGGGTATCTGCGCAACAGCTGCCGGAGCTCCCTTGCGGCCAGACGCTGTTCCTGCAGGTGATTCAGCCGGATTTCGGCGATGTAGAGCTTGGCGTCGTCGGACCAGTCGTGCTCCGGGTAGCGGCTGAGCTGTTTCCGGAAATAGTCGACTGCCTTGCGGTAGTCCTTTTCCAGGTAGGAGCGCTTGCCCAGCTCCTGGTAGGTGCGGCCCAGATAGTACAGCGACTTGGGCGCGTACGGGCCGTCGGAGTCCTGCCTGTAGGCCCGCTGGAAATGGTCTTTAACCTGGAGCCAGTTGGCGCGGTACTTGGCCCGATCCGAATCCTTGCGCAGCGCGTGGAACATGCGCCAGCCCTTCTGGAAGGCGGAGGCCGGCGAGGCGGCCCCGGCGGAAAGCGCCGGGCCGAGGCTGGCGGCGAGGAGCGCCAGACAGAGGATAAGCCGGAGAAGGCGCATAGGATTTCCTTATTCCACGGTGACACTCTTGGCCAGGTTCCGGGGCTGGTCCACGTCCTTGCCCAGGTACACGGCCATTTCGTAGGCGAAGAGCTGCAGGGCGGTCAGAAACAAAAAGCCGCTCAAGGGCTCCCGCAGGGAGGGAAGCTCCCACACATCACTCACGTCCTGGTCCAGACCTGGCGGCGTGAGGCAGATGACCGGACCGCCCCTGGTGCGAACTTCCTGGAGGTTGCTCAGCAACTTGCTCTGCAGCCCGCTGTCCGGAGCGAGAGCAAATGTGGGGAACTCCGGGTCCACGAGGGCGATGGGCCCGTGCTTCATTTCCCCCGCGGCGTAGCCCTCGGCGTGGATGTAGGAAATCTCCTTGAGCTTGAGGGCGCCCTCCAGGGCCAGCGGAAAGTAGGTCCCCCGGCCCAGGAAAAAGCAGCTCTTGGCCCAGGCGTATTTTCGGGCCAGATGTTGGGCGGTCCGCTGCATGCCCTCGAGCTCGGTCTCCAGGATGGAGGGGAGCTTTCCCAGCCCGTCCAGGATGTCCCGGCATGTGTTGTCCTCGATGTGTCCACCTGCGCGGCCCCAGTGCAGGGCCAGAAGCAGCATGGCCGTCATCTGGCTGCACATGGCCTTGGTGGAGGCGACGCTGATCTCCGGACCGGCCTGGGTGTAGATCACTCCGTCCGCCTCGCGGGCAATGGAGGAGCCCAGGACGTTGCACAGGCCCAGGACGCGGTGTCCCGCCTCCTTGGCCTGGCGCAGCCCGGCCAGGGTGTCCGCGGTTTCCCCAGACTGGCTTATGGCCAGGATCAGATCCCCTTCCTCGATGATACGGGGATTATACCGGAATTCGGAGGCGATTTCGACCTCCACGGGAATCCTGGCCCATTCCTGGAAGATGTTTCTGGCCCAGAGCCCTGCGTGATAGGAGGTGCCGCAGGCGACCACGTGCAGCCTGCGCGGCAGGGGCAGGTGGTCCAGCTCGGGCAGCATGGTCCGGCAGCCTGAGGCATCCACTCTGCCGGCGAGGCAGTCCCGGACGACCTGGGGCTGCTCCGTGATCTCCTTGAGCATGAAGTGGCGGTACCCGGACTTCTGGGCGGACTGGACGTCCCAGGAGATATGAACCACCTCCTTATCCACGGGGTCAAGGCTTTCGCCGTCCAGGACCTCCCACTTGGAGGGGGTTATCTGCACGATCTCGTTGTCCTCCAGAAAGACCACTTCCCGGGTGTAGGGCAGAAAGGCCGGGATGTCCGAAGCCAGGAAGTTTTCCCCCTGTCCTACGCCCAGAATGAGGGGACTGGAGTGCCGCGCGGCCCAGACCTTGTCCTCGCCGTTCAAGCTGATGAGGGCCACGGCGTAGGAGCCCTCCACGCGCTTCAGGGCGGAGCTCATGGCCTGCGCGACGCTTCCGTGGCGACCCAGCTCCAGGCCCACGAGATGGGACAAAACCTCGGTGTCCGTGTCCGAGCTGAAGGTGGAGCCCTGCTCCTGCAGCTCGCGCCGGAGCTGGGTGTGATTCTCAATGATCCCGTTGTGCACCAGGGCCAGCTTCTGTTCCTGGTCCGGATGGGGATGGGCGTTTTTCTCCGAGGGCAGGCCGTGCGTGGCCCACCTGGTGTGCCCGATGCCCGTGGTGGCGTGATAGGGGTCCTGATCGGCGAGCTTGTCCTCGAGCTCCTGGATCTTGCCCTTGGCCCGCACCACATTGAGAGCCCTGCTCTGGATCAGGGCCATGCCCGCGGAGTCGTAGCCCCTGTACTCCAGCCGTTTCAGGCCCTCCAGGATAACGGTTACTGCCGGCCGATGGCCTGCGTATCCGATAATGCCGCACATGTTTCGAGTCCTTGCTGTTTTCCGTTCTCCGTTCAACGTTCCCGGTTCAGGGTTTCCCGTTCGGCGTTCCATGCCTGTGGGTAGGCCATGGGCGTTTGTTATCCCACCGCTTGGAGCTCTTCAATTTACACATTACGAGTCGGGGATCGGTCGTTTTCAGTTTAGGGGTGCTCCGTTCCGCGTTTAGCGTTCCCCGTTCTGGGTTCCCCGTTCAACGTTCGGGTTCAGGGTTCATATGTGTACCTCCACACGAGGCTCCTTTGTTTAACCACGAAAAAACTTTCACCAATCAGGAACATCGAGCTGCCAGTCACGATAGCGTGCTCGCGAACTCGGGCCACTTGGCCGCAAAATCGCGCAAGGCCCTGCCCCGGTGGCTCCGTTCGTTCTTTCGCTCCAGGGGCATTTCCGCCGCGGTCAACTCCAGCTCGGGATCGTAGAAGACCGGATCGTATCCGAAACCGTGTTCGCCGCGGGGTTGGAGAGCTATCATTCCCTCCCAGGAGCCCTGGGCCAAAAAGTGGTTCCCCTGTGGGGTGCAGGTGGCGACCACGCAGCGGAACCTGGCTGTTCTGCGGGAAAAGGGGATTCCTTCCAGACGGGCCAGGAGCTTGGCATTGTTCGCCTCGTCCGAGGCCCCGACGCCGCTGTAGCGCGCGGAGTAGACCCCGGGCTCGCCTCCCAGGGCATCCACTTCCAGCCCGGAGTCGTCAGCCAGGCAGATGAGCCCGGTGTGCCAGGCCACGGAACGGGCCTTGTACAGGGCGTTTTCCTCGAATGTCCGTCCCGGCTCGGGGATTTCCGGGAGGTCGGGGAACTTGTCCAGCCCGAGGATTCTGGCTCCGGTCCCCAGCTCGGAGAAAATGGACCCGATCTCTTCCAGCTTGCCCTTGTTGCGAGTGCCGACAACGATATCCATGCTCGGTCTCCGCGTTTCGGCTTATTGGTGCTCGCGATAGCCTGAGCTTCGGACCGACCCGCTCCGCTTGCAAGAGGGCGATCAGCTCGGGCCCTTCACGACGGAAGCTCCGCCCATTGCCTACACCGCCCCCGCGCAAAAGGTCAATCCCGGTGACGGAAAGGCGCAGGGCCCCGCGAAAGCGGCTTGCAGTTCGCCCTCACCTGAGATATGTTCTCTGGTTCCGCGGCAAAGGGCGCGTGACGGACACGGAACAGCATACGTCCTTTGTGCGGCGAATTCAACAACAGGAAACGGAATATGCCGGAATCCATTCCCATTCATACCATAAGTCTGGGCTGCCCCAAGAATCTGGTGGACACGGAAAGAATCCTCGGCGCCCTGGGCGATCGCTTCCAGGCGGTGGAATCGCCCGGGGAGGCGGAGGTCGTTCTGATCAATACCTGCGGCTTCATTCAGCCCGCGGTGGAGGAGTCCATCCAAACCATCCTGGAATCGGCCAGGGACGCGGCCGAGCTTTCGCATCGTCCCCTTGTGGCGGTAACCGGGTGCATGCTCGCCCGCTACGGGCAGGATTTGGAGCGGGAGCTTCCGGAGGTGGACGTCTGGGTTCCGCTGGACCGGCAGCACGAGGCGGGTGAATACCTCCTGCGGGCGCTGGGCGGGGACGTCCCGGCAGGGGAGGGGAAAGAGCCCCCGAATGCGGACGCCGTCCCGGAGCGAGTGATCAGCACCGGAGCCTCCTACGCCTACCTCAAGATCAGCGAGGGCTGCGACCGCTCCTGCAGCTTTTGCCTCATTCCGGACATCAGGGGCGGGATGCGCTCCCGCAGCATCGAGTCCCTCAAGGAGGAGGCCCGCTCCCTGCTGGACCGGGGAGTGCGGGAGCTCATCGTTGTGGGGCAGGACGTGACCCGCTACGGCCGCGATCTGGGGCCGGACCAGGACCTGCCCGCGCTGCTGCGCGAGTTGGCCTCCCTGTCCGGCCTGTCCTGGCTCAGGCTGATGTATCTCTATCCCTCGGGGATCAACGAGCGCCTGCTCACCTCCCTGCGCGAGCTCATGCCGCCCCTGCTCCCCTATTTCGACATTCCCCTGCAGCACGCCCATCCGGACATCCTCAAAGCCATGGGCCGTCCCTTCGCCACCCAGCCGGATCGCGTGGTGGATCTGGTGCGGAGCCACTTTCCCGAGGCCAGCCTGCGAACGACCCTGCTGACCGGCTTTCCCGGAGAGGGGGAGGAGCAGTTCCGGTCCCTGGAGGACTTTGTGCGCAGGAAGCGCTTCCAGCACATGGGGGTGTTCGCCTTCTGTGCCGAGGAGGGGGTGCGGGCGGCGGAATTTCCCGGCCAAGTGGACGAGGAAGTGAAAGAGGCCCGCAGGAGCGAGCTGATGAGTCTCCAGGCCGAGATCAGCGAGGAGCAGCTCGAGGCCTGTCAGGGGCGGGAGATGACCGTCCTCGTGGACCGGCCCAATCCGGAGTGGCCCACCCTGTACGAGGGCCGCGTCTGGTTCCAGGC
>CAYNCR010000013.1:0-20009 GCA_964395575.1 uncultured Desulfohalobiaceae bacterium | reverse complement strand
GCATGCCCTGGCCTTGGCCCTGGCCCTGCTGCTGCTGCCGCTGCTGATTGATCTTGCGGATCTTCTTGCGGGCATTGCTGAACTCGTCCAGGTACTCCTGGGTCTTAGGATCCTCTTTCTTCATGGCTTTCAGGAAGTCCTCCTGCAGGCTCTTCCGCTTCTGCTGGAGCTCCTTGTCCTGCCTGAGCTTCATCCGGGCCTTGAGCTTTTCCATGCGCGTGGCGTTTTCGGAAACCATCTCCTGCATCTTCTCTTCCTGAAGATTCTTCAGCTCCTCGCGCTGCTTTTTCAGCTCAGGATTCTTCTCCATGGCGGTTTCTTGGATCTTACGGAGCTTTTCCGAAAATTTCTGGGCTTTTTGCTTCGCCTGCTGGAGCTCCTTGTTCTGCTGGGCATCGCCCGCGCCTTCCTGCTGAGCGGAAGCCTGGCTGAAACCAAAGGCAATCAAGCAAAGCGCAACAAGCGCCAGGATTGTATACTTCCGAATCAATGAGCTGCTTTGTTGCAATCGAGTCATTCCTACCTCCTGAGTGATTTAGGGATTTATCGGCTTACCAGTCCTGAAGCGAGTGCTTGTTCCTCCCGCAATTGGGGTATTTCGGAAGGAAACCCGAAGTCGGCTTTTCTCTTCCCATTGGATGTATCATGCACTGGGTGAGGTTGGCAAGGAGTGGCTCAATTCCCGAAGTCCGAATTTTCCTTTGTGAGCCATGAGAAGCCTTATGGCGCAGCGTCAGAGACCCCGGGCTCGCTTTGGGGAACGAGCCCGGGGTCTCTGAAAATTCGCACTCGGATCCATCAGTTTCCGGAGAGTCCGGAGCATGGGCAGAATAAGCGCCGCATGCGGCGTGTCAGCCCTGTTGACGATACTTAAAGGAAACCTTGAGCCTTGTCCTGAAGAGGAGGGGTTTCCCCTCCTCCATCTTCATGTCCATGGAAATGACTTCCGCAATCCGCAGATCCGACAGTGACGAGGATGCGGACTGAATGGCCACTTTCGCCGCTTCCTCCCAGGAATTTTCACTTGTTCCGACCAGCTCGATGAATTTGTACGTAGAGCCCGGCATGATTTCCCCCTCCCTTTTTTGTGCTTGGTTGGCATGCCCAAACGGGGCTTCCCTGATTGTCCGCGATGCAAAGACCGGTTCCCCTACCAAATGCGGGATTCCTCTCTCCAAGGTACTTTACCAGTTGAGGTTATCTTATCAGGATTCCTCCGGTAGAACAATCCCTTTGCTCAAGTTGGCCTCTCCTATGGACTCTCGTATGGCTTGTGTTTCAACCCCGTCGTTGACAGAGAAAGGGATGTTGCTTACATTGGATGTCCGGACGGACCAGTCCGTCCGGAGAGGGCCCCACTATGTCGACCGAGTCCACGAATCAAAACATCCTTGCAGCCGCACGCCGGGAATTCGCCCGCAATGGCTTCCACCAGACCGTTGTCTCCGACATTGCCGCATCTGCGGGCGTGGGCAAGGGAACGGTGTATCGCCATTTCGGCAACAAGGAACAGCTCTTCGCCACCCTCATCAAGAACGGCTCCTACGAGCTGACAGGCAGAATCGAGACAGCAGTACGCTCCGGCGAAACCCCCTTGGAATCCCTTCACAATTGCCTGGACAGCTATTTCGATTTCTTCTGCAATTCCAGGGAGCTTATCGAGATCGTGCTCACAGAGGGCAAACAGCGCGTGGGCCGCGTATCCAGCGAGCTCATGCAGAACGATGTCCGCATACGGGGCCATTTGAGCGCCCTGTTTCGCTCCGGAATGGACCAGGGAATCTTCCGGTCCCGGGACCCTGACAAACTCGCCCTTCTCTTTCACAATACAGTGTGGTCTTTCATGCGCTGGGCCATCATATCCAATGAGGACATCGAATACTCGCGGGAGCTCATTCCGGAGGTCTTCCTTAACGGTATCCGCAATCCCGAGACTCCTCTTGAACCATCGCAATAGCTCGACGAGGTGAACGATGCGATCAGCAATCGCCACGGCAACAAGAAGGTGGAGAACGGGCGTCTCCGTAGGCCTCCTTGTGCTTTTTCTGGGAACTGGAGCCTGGGCACAGGGCACGCAGAACGCCACGGAACTGACCCTGAAAGAGGCCTACCGGAAGGCAATGTCCCGCAATCAGGATATCGCCTCTTCCCGGGAGAATGTGGTCCAGGCCCGCAAGGAGGTGACCCAGGCCAGCTCCGGGCTCTACCCACAGCTCTCGGCCCGGGCGGAGTACACCAGGCAGAAGGAGTTGCAGGAAGCTAGCACCCAACAAATAGGGGGAGCAACTATTTCTAATCCGGGTACACCCGAAAAATACGGCACGGCGAGCCTGCAGCTGGACCAGCACCTCTACCAGTGGGGCAAGAGATGGTCCGGCAGGGAGGCGGCGAAAGAGTCCCTCCAGGGCTCACGGGCCGAACATTCCCGCAGCGTGCAGCAAATCCTCTTCCGGGTCGCCTCGAGCTATTACGAGGTGCTCCTGGGCAGGCGCTCCATCCAGATCGCGGAGAGCACCCTGGAGCGAGCTGAGACTCAGCTCGAGCGGGCCCGGAGCCGCCGGGAAGTAGGTGTTGCGACCCAGACCGACGTCCTCCGGGCCGAGGTCCAGGTGGCGCAGAGCGAGGAACAGCTGGAGCGGGCCCGGAACCAGTACGACGTGGCCCGGGAAGAGCTGGCCCTGGAAATGGGCGTGGAGGAGATTGGCCACAAGCTCGAGCATCCGGATAAGCGGGAAATGGCCGAGAATGCCACCATGCGGAGCCTGTATTCCATGGCCTTGGCCAACCGGAAGGACCTGAAGGGGCTGGCCAACCGCATCGAAGCCGCTCGTGCCAGCAGGGAAGGCGAAGAGGCGGACTACTTCCCCCGCCTCAGCGCGCACGGCAGCTACACCCGCACGGACGAGCCGGATATATACCAGGACAACCGCGCAGACTGGAGCGCCTCGCTGCGCCTCACCTACCCCCTCTTTACCGGAGGCAGGGAAAAGGCCCAATTGGAGAAGGCCCGCTCGGAGCTCAGGCAGGTCCGGGTCCGGCACAGACGCCTGCAGAGGGAAATCCGTAAGGATGTGCGCAGCGTGTATCTGGATCTGCAGACCCAGCGAAGCGTGATCCAGCAACTGGAAAAACAGGTGGAGTCCGCGGAACGCAATTACAGGCAGGTCACCGCCCAGTTCGAGGAGGGGGCAGCCTCCTCGGTGGACCAGGTGGACGCCTTCACCGCCTTGAATGAAGCCAAAAACCGTCTGGCCAAGGCCCGCTTTTCCTATGAGCTGGACCTGGTCCGGCTGGAGCTGGTGACCGGTGTCCTGCAACAGGAACTCGTCGCAGGCAAGGAGATACCCTAAATGCGCGCAGAACAGTGGAAATCGCTTTGCTTTACCCCCTTCGTGGGACTCGCTCTCGGAATTGCCCTGCTCCTGGCCTCCTCGCCCGCACTCGGCCAGGAGGATTGCGTGGAAGCGGAGCTGGACAAGGCACGGCAAAAGGATCTCCCCGTGGTTCTGCACGGCATCGGAACCCTCCAGGCGATCCAGGAAGTGACTGTCAAGTCCGAAATAGGCGGATCGGTGCAAAAGGTCCATTTCCGGGACGGCCAGCGCGTTCAGGAGGGAGACCTCCTGGTGTCCCTGGATGCGGCCAAGCTCCGCAAGCGGCTTCAGGCCCGGAAGGCCGCTCTCAGCGAGGCCGAGGCCCGCATGAAGAACTCTCGCAGGACCTATGAGCGGCAGCAGAACCTGTTTGACAAAGGGGTGGGCTCGGAGCAGGCCCGCGACGAGGCCCTCACCGCCTACGCCGCGGCCCGGGCCCAGGTGGACCGTCTGGAAGCCGAGATCGAGGAGATCGAGGAAAATCTGCTGGATACCCGCATTCGCGCTCCCTTTGGCGGGATTCTGGGCGAATCGCACGTGGATTCCGGAGACGTGGTCCAGGCCGGCACCGCTCTCGTGCCCCTCACTCGCAATGACGAGCTGGAAGTGGTTTTCACCGTTTCCGAAAAGCATATGTCCAGGGTCAGCAAGGGTCAGAAGGTGAGTCTCACCTTGCCCGGCTATCCGGATCGTACCTTCGTTGGCGAGATCACCTTCCTGGATCCTGTGATCGCTCAAAGCACAAGAAGCCTGCGGATCAAGGCGACCGTGGAGAACACCCAGGAGCGCCTTTTGCCAGGAGGGTTCGCCTCGGTGCGTCTCACTGTCGATCAGCGGGAGAACGCCACAGTCATCCCTGAAGAGGCCCTGATACCCACCCGGAAGGGATACATGGTCTTTACCGTCCGAAACGGGACCGCCCATGCCAGGGATGTACAAATCGGTCTCCGCAAACCCGGGATCGTGGAAATCCGTGAAGGCGTGGAGCCAGGCGAAACCGTGATCAGCACCGGACACATCTCCGCCCAGGACGGAGCCCGGATATGCGGACGGAGCGAGGCCGCGGAGGAATGATTAACGGATAGCCCGATCGAGGCGCGCGGCCGGCCTGTACGGAAACTTGTCGGGCTCGCTGGGCCCGCTCGTTCCCTCCCCTTTCCGATCCTCGCCGCGCTGAGATCGGCGGAATCCAAGCACCCCGGACAGCGGGAAGCGCGAAATCACGCATCCCCGAACAACCAGCGCCTCGAACACGAACAAACCCCCGGACAGACGCATCATGATCTGGAATTTCTGTATACGCCGCCCAGTGCTGACAGTGGTCCTCTTTCTGGTCATCACCATCTTCGGCATCTTCGGCTACACCCAGATGGCCATCCGGGAATTCCCGGACGTCGACTTCCCCATTGTCAATGTCTCCGTAGTCCTGCCCGGAGCCGATCCCGAGGTTGTCGAAACCGAGGTGGTGGAGCCCCTGGAAGAGGAGCTGAACACCATCGAGGGGATCAAGGAGATCACCTCTACCAGTCGGGAACAGGTTGGCGAGGTCACCGTGGAATTCGAGCTCTCCCGGGATGTGGACATAGCCGCCCAGGACGTGCGGGACCGGGTCAGCCGTGCGCAGCCGGAGATGGCCGATGACAGCGAGGAGCCCATCGTGCGCAAGGTGGATCCAGACGCGCGTTCGGTCATGTGGATCAGCATAACCGGGGACAAGCGTTGGGACGCGGTGCGCATGACCCAATACGCGGACAACATCCTGCAGGACGAGCTCGAGAGGCTCCCAGGAGTGGGCCAGATCGTCGTGGGCGGAGAGCGCGACTACGCGGTCCGCATCGAGCTGGATCCCGACAAGCTGGCGGCGCACAGCCTGACACCCCAGGACGTGGTCCGGGTCATCCAGCGGGAGAACACGGATATCCCCTCCGGGCGCATCGAGAGCGAAAAGCGCGAGTTCCTGATCAAGGTGCAGGGCCAGTTCTCCTCGGCGGAACCTTTCAACAACCTTATCCTTGCCCACCGAGACGGCGCGCCGGTGCGTCTTTCCGACGTGGGCCATGCTCGCGACGGTGTGGAGAACGAGCGGAACGTGGCCCGGTTCAACACGGAAAAGTCCGTGGGACTGGGCATCGTGAAGCAGTCCGACGCCAATACCGTGGAGCTGGTGGAACGGGTCCGCGGCGAGATCGAGGAGCTCTCCCAAGATTTTCCACCGGGTTTGACCTATCAAATCGCATCCGACGATTCGGAGTATGTTCAGGAAAACATCAACGATCTCTTCCAAACCATTTTCATCGCCACGGTTCTGGTGATGCTCGTGGTGATCCTCTTTCTGGGAAGCGCGCGGGGGACGCTTATCACCTCCGTGGCCATTCCCTCCTCCCTTCTGGCGGGCATGGCCCTGATCTTCTATCTGGGCTTCAGCCTGAACGTGCTCTCCATGCTCGGCTTCATCCTGGTCATCGGGATCGTGGTGGACGACGCCATCGTGGTTCTGGAGAGCTGCTATCGCCACATGGAGTACGGGGCCGAGTCCAAGCCCGCTGCCAGGACCGGCACCACGGAGATCGCCTTCGCGGCGATCGCCAACTCACTAGCCCTGGGGGCCGTCTTTATCCCCGTGGCCTTCATGCCGGGGATGATCGGCCGCTTTTTCAACGAATTCGGCCTGACCGTGGCGGTTACCGTCTTCGCCTCCACCTTTACCGCCCTGACCCTGACCCCCATGCTCTGCTCCCGCTACCTCAAGGGACCGGAACAGGGGCGTAAACCGCTTCTTCTGCGGATAACCAATCCCTTTCTGAATTTCCTGGCCCGCATCTACCGGCCTGTGCTGAATGCGGCCCTTAACTGGCGCGTGATTACCGTGGGCATCGGCATTCTGGCCTTCGCCGGAGGCATTGCCCTGTTCATGCAGCTCGAGTCCGAGTTCTCTCCCAGCGTGGACAAGAGCGAGTTCATGGTCTCCTTCGAGTCCGTGGAGGGCTCCACTCTGGAGCACACGGACCGCTTCGCCCGCCAGGTCGAGGATATCCTGGGGAATGTGCCGCAGATCCGCTCCTTTTTTCTGGCCATCGGGCTCTCCCGGGCAGGACCCGGACAGGTCAACGAGGGCATCACCTTTATCCGCCTCACCCATCACAGCCAGCGGGAGGTGAGCCAGCAGCAGGTCATGGACAACGTCAGGAAAAAGCTGTCCCAGATAACCGGTGTGAAGGCCTATGTCCTGGAAACCGGCGGACCGGGGGGCGCCGAAGCCCCGCTGCAGATCGTTCTGAACCATCCCGATCTGGACGAGTTGGCCGGACAGCAGGAGAAGGTTATGGGCTGGATGCGGAAGCAGCCCGAGTTCGTGGGAGTTCGGTCCAACATGAAGCTGGACAAGCCCGAGGTCAACGTGGATATCGACAGGGATAAGGCCGGGGAAATGGGTATTTCCGTGGCCAAAATTTCCAACACCCTTCGCTATCTCTTTTCCGAGCCCACCGTGAGCAAGATCGAGCGGCAGAGCGAGCGCTTCGATGTAATCACGGAGATGAGCCAGGATAAAGCCGTTCCGGATGTGCTTTCCAAGGTCTACACCCGCAACGACCAGGGGGAAATGGTCTCTCTGGACAGCGTGGTCAGTATTGGCGAAGGCGTGGGCCCGAGCTCCATCCACCACTTCAACCGCGGCCGCTCCTCCACCATCAGCGCCCAGACTCCGCCCCAGGTCCCCCTGGGTACGGCCCTGAATAAGCTCGAGGCCTATCTGGATCAGGAGCTGCCCGCGGACTTCGATACGGATATTACCGGAGAGGCCCAGGACTTCCGCGAATCCTTCTTTTACCTGACCGTGACCCTGGCCTTTGCGGTGGTCTTTATCTTCCTGGTCCTGGCCGCCCAGTTCGAGTCCTTTCTCCACCCCTTCACCATTCTCATGACCCTGCCCCTGGCCGGGGTGGGCGCTTTCGGGGCGCTGTACGCCCTGGACATGACCATGAACATCTTTTCCTTCATCGGTCTGATCATGCTCATGGGACTGGTGACCAAGAACGGGATCCTGCTTGTGGACTACGCCAATGTCCTGCTTGCCAGGGGCAACACGGTCATGGAGTCCGCCAGGCAGGCGGCCCAGGTCCGTTTCCGTCCGGTGCTGATGACCGCTATCTCCACCATCCTGGGCATGATGCCCATCGCCCTGGGCTACGGAGCAGGCGGCGCCGCCCGCGCCCCCATGGGCGTGGCCATCTCTATGGGGATGTTCGCGGCCACCGCCCTGACCCTTCTGGTGATTCCGGTGGTCTATACCCTGTTCGACAGCCTGCAGCGGATTATCCTGCGGCACAGGGCCCTGTTCCTGCTTCTGGCAGCTGCGGTGGCCGCGGGGGCCGCTGTATTCGCCTCTTCTGTTTTGTAACGTCATCCGCATCCGGCATTACGGAGCGTCGAAAGGCTAAAAGGATCGTGCATGAAGCTCCTGCACATCACCTTCCACTTCGAGTATTCCGAGGACATCGAGGCCATCCTGGACAGGCACGGGATATCGGACTTCGTCCGCATCCCCATGGTCGAGGGTAAGGACAGTGACGGAAAGCATTACGGGGATCAGGTCTTTCCCGGAAATTCCAGCATTGTGCAGGCCCAGGTAGCCGAGGAAATCCTGGAGGATCTGCTTGCCGATCTCAAGGCATTCAAGGAGGAAAAGGAATCCCACTACCATCTTCAGGCCCTGGTGCTCCCTGTGGAGAGGCGTTTGGAGTAGGGGGCGATTTACAGACCCCTGTTTTCGGGTTACCCTGATATCATCCGCTTTAAGGAAACATTCTCAGCCCGAAACCACCCCGTTTTGAACCCAAACACAGGGTGTTTTTTTTCCGATCCACTCTTCTTTTCGGCAAAGTGCTGAATAGTTACCTTTTTGCTTCCTTTTGCGGACACCACAAGGGAGCGCACCATGGAAAAGATCACTCTCGGTGTGAGCACCTGCCTTCTCGGTCACTCCGTTCGCTACGACGGAGGGCACAAGCTGAACCGGTACGTCCGCGACACCCTGGGGCATTATTTCGACTATGTCCCGGTGTGTCCGGAGGTGGAGTGCGGCATGTCCACCCCGCGGGAATCCCTGCGCCTGGTGGGAGACCCAGAGGCCCCCAGATTGATGACCCGGAATTCCCAGCAGGACTACACCGATCAGATGCAGGAATGGGGACGCGGAAAGCTGGAGGAGCTCGCGGAAGCGGATATCTGCGGCTATATCTTCAAGAGCCGTTCACCCAGCAGCGGGATGGAACGGATCAAGGTCTACAACGAGCAGGGCATGCCCGGGGCGACAGGGGTCGGAATCTGGGCCAGAATGGTCATGGATCGCTTCCCCTTTCTCCCGGTTGAGGACGAAGGGAGGTTGAACGATCCCAAGTTGCGGGAGCGGTTCATCGAGCACGTCTTTGTCTATTGGCGCTGGCGACAACTGGAGAAGCACGGGCCGGACATCGGTGCACTGGTTGATTTCCACTCCAGGCACAAGCTTCTGCTCATGGCGCACAACCCGGAGCTGTACAAGGAAATGGGCCAATATGTGGCCCATGCCAAAACCTATCCCCGCGAGGAAATCCTTCCCGGATACCTGCTTTTGCTGGACCGTGCCATGCGGACACCCACCACGATCGCCAAGCATGTGAATGTGCTGCACCACATGCTCGGGTATTTCAAACAGGAGCTGAGCGCGGACGAAAAACAGGAGTTCCTGGATATCGTGGACAAATACCGTCACGGATACGTTCCGCTCATTGTGCCCGTGACCCTGATGAATCACTTCGTGCGTAAATACCGGGAACCCTACCTGGGCCAGCAGGTCTATCTCAATCCTCACCCTGCGGAGCTCAAGCTTCGGAATCATGCCTGACAGCCTAGTGAAGAACTGCTTGTCCGGCATGGTGTTCAAGAATTTCCTTGAAGCAACGCAGCAATTGCTCTGTTTGCGTGCGTCCCGCTCAAGAAATATTTTCTGCGTCACCATTCCCTGAGCCCTCCGAATATGGTATAAAATCCCTGCCTACACCCTGTTCCTCTGCCTATTGCTTGATGCCGAAGTTTGGTTCTCCCTGCCCTTTCCGGGGATCCACAGGGAGCCGGAGGGATATATGACCCCAGAACCGACGTACGAAGAGCTCCGAAATCGCGTAGAGGAACTGGAGCGCGAGCTTGAAAAGCGGCAACGTACTGATGAAGAACGCACAGTGCGGCTGCGGGAGCTGGAAACGGTCTTTGAAAATTCTCCGGACGCCTTTGTCACCTTAGATACTTCACACAGGATTGTGGACTGGAACAAGGGAGCCAGGCGAATATTCGGCTATAGCGCCGAGGAGGCCATAGGCCGCGATATCGACGAGCTTATCAGCGGAGAGGATGTGGCTGACGAGGCCAGGGACTTTACCCAAAGAGTTCTTGCCGGAGAAGCGGTGACTTCCGTGGAATCGGTCCGCTATGCCAGGGACGGAACTCCGGTCTATGTCCTTTTTTCCGGAACGCCTATCTATCGGCAGAACAAGCTGCAGAGGATCGTGGGCGTATATACGGATATGACCGCCCGAAAGCGTGCAGAGCGGGAACAGGAGCAAATTGCCCGGAAATACAGGGCGATCTTCGAGAACACCGGGACCGCCACCGCGATCATCGAAGAGGACACCACCATTTCCATGGTCAATGCCGAGTTCGAGGAGCTGTGCGGATACAGCAAGGAGGAGATCGAGGGCAAGACGAGCTTTGTAACCTTTGTCGCCAACCGGGGCGATGTGGAAAGGATCATCAGCTATCACTGGCAGCGACGGAGTGGCAGCAGCTCCGTACCCCGCAAATACGAGACGGACATCGTCAACCGCAAGGGAGAGATCAAGAACATCTTTGTCACGGCTGACCTGATTCCGAGTACAAAGCAGACTGTCATCTCCCTTCTGGATGTGACCGGGTACAGGCAGCTGCAGGCCTCCTACAAGCAGGAGCGGGACCATCTGGATCAAATTCTGGAGTTTTCCCCGGACGGAATCGCCATCGTGAACAAACACGGCGAGTTCATCCGATTCAATCGGATGGCTGCCGAGCTTTTCGGGTATACCTTTGAGGAGATCCAGGGCAGGCGGGCCTTTGATTTCTATGCGGATCGGGAAGAGATGGAGAGGATGCTGCAGGCGCTTCGCAGCCAGGGCTCGGTCCTGAACTACGAGATCGATTTCCTGGGCAAGGACGGGCAGCGTATACCCTGCTCCGTATCCATCAACCTTCTGCGAGACCGTCGGGGACACCCCGCCGGCAGCACAAGCATCATCAGGGATCTGCGTCCATGGAAGGAGATGCTGCAGGAGCTCCGTGAACAACAGGAGAAATTCAGGGGCATCGCCTCTTCGGCTCTGGACGCGGTGATCATGATGGACGATCAGGGCCGGATCACCTTCTGGAACAATGCTGCCGAAAAAATATTCGGCTATACTTCCGAGGAGGCCATGTACCAGGACCTGCACGAGCTCATCGCTCCAGAGCGCCATCTGGAGGCCTTCCGGAAGAACTTCCCCGAATTCCAGCGCAGTGGAACAGGAGTCAAAGTCGATCATGCCTGCGAGATCAACGCTTTGCACAAGGATGGCACGGAGTTCCCAGTGGAGCTCTCCCTGTCCGCGCTCAAGCTGGGAAATGCCTTTCATTCCGTGGGCCTAGTCAAAGATATCACCAGGCGCAAAAAGATGGAGGAAAAGCTTCAGAACATGGCAAACACAGATCAGCTTACCGGTGCGTACAATCGCCACAAGTTCCTGGAGTACCTGGATTACGAAATAAGCCGCGTCAAGCGGAACAACTCGCCGCTCTCCCTGGTCATGTTCGATATCGACCATTTCAAGTGGATCAACGACACCTACGGTCACGGAACAGGGGATGAAACCCTCAGGGAGCTTGTGCGCATCACTGGCGAAACCCTCCGGGATATTGACATCCTGACCCGCTGGGGCGGTGAGGAGTTCATCGTTCTCACCCCGGACACGGACAAGCTGAGTGCTTCCGTTCTGGCGGAGAGGCTGCGCCGGACAGTGGAAGAGCACGATTTTCCCGGGGCGGGCTCCGTGACCATCAGCCTGGGCATCGTCCAATACACTGGCAATGAGGCTGTCGAGGATCTGATCAACCGTGTGGACGAGCGCATGTATCAGGCCAAGAGGAGTGGTCGGAACAGGGTGAAATAGGAACGGAGATCCCAATGCAGCGGAGCTCGAGCTTGTCCTCTTCCGCGTTTCCGCGCTTGTCTGTCCTTCTGCTGGGCCTGGTGCTTTGGGGAATGATCATCTCCGCATGGTCCACTCCCGCTTCCGCGCAGCAGGATGCCCCTGGAATCGGGAGCGAGCAGGAGGTCGCGAAGCCCTCCTCCATCTCTTCGGAGGAAGTGGATCGGGCAATCCGGATCCTGGAGAACGCAACCAAGCGCAAGGATCTGCTCCGGGATTTGAAAGCGCTCTCTGCAGCGGAGAAGTCATCCGGAGCATTGTCTGCAAAGTCTGGGGAAGCGAGCGGCTGGAGCTGGACGGGCCTCGGCTCCTGGATCAGCTCCAGGGCAGAATATGTGCAGCACATGGTCCAATCCCGCGAGGGGCGGATCATACTGTTGCGACGCACCCTGCTGACCCTCGGCCTTTTCCTTTTCGCGGGCGGAGGCTGGTATCTTGTGCGGCGCAATCTTACCCGCCTCCGGATCTCCAGCCGCACTACCCTCGCCGTGGTCAGGCTTTTCGCCGGCGGCCTGTTCCTTTTTCTTCTTCTTTCCATCTGGGGGGTGAATCTCTCCAGGCTCTTGCTGCAACCCGTCGTGATGTCCTTCTCCGGTTCCGTCGCGGTGATCCTGCTCGTGATCGCCCTGGGCACGGCCGCATGGGAAATCTTCAACTTCTACTTGCGCAAGCAGGCGGAAAAGGTGGACAGCAGCGCCACGAGCGGACGAAGGGTGCAGACCCTGCTGCCGCTTTTGCGCAATGTGGCCCGGATCGTGATCATCGTTGTCTGCCTGCTCATCATCATGTCCGAGCTTGGCATCAATATCGCGCCACTGCTTGCCGGTGCCGGGATCATCGGGCTGGCAGTGGGCTTTGGGGCCCAGACCCTGGTCAAGGACCTGATCAACGGTTTCCTTGTTCTCGCGGAAAACGCCATCAATATAGGGGACTGGGTGATCCTGGGAGGCCACGACGGGCAGGTGGAGAGCCTGAGCATCCGCAACGTCCGTGTCCGGGACATCTACGGCAACATGAACATCGTGCCCTGGAGCAGCGTGGAAACAGTGGTCAACCAGACCATGGGCCACGGCTGGGCCGTGGTGGAGCCGGGCGTGGCCTACAGGGAGAACATCGACGAGGTCATCGAGGTGGTCCAGGAAGTGGCCGCGGAAATGCGCCGCGATCCGGCGATCAACCAGGATATCCTCAGCGATCTCCAGATACTCGGGCTCATCGAGCTCGGCGACTCCGCGGTCGTGGTCCGTACGCGCTTCAAAACCACGCCCTTCCGGCGCTGGTTTCTGGAGCGCGACTTTCGGCGCAGGCTCAAGAAGCGCTTCGATGAGCTGGGCATCGAGATTCCCTACCCCCACAGTACGGTCTACTTCGGCGAAAACAAGCAGGGACGGGCCTCACCGGCTCGCATCGAGGTGATGAGACGCGGCGACAGGGACGAGGAAACCGGTGGAGACACAGAATAGGCCCTTTGGGGCGGATCGCCTTCCAGCTCTTGCCGCCTTTGCCCTATGCGCTGTTTTGCTCCAACAGCTCCCGCAGCCGGGTGTTCCGCTGGACCGGCTTGTTGTTGGCCAGGGCCATGCCCAGGGCCTTCTTCTGGCCCGCGAGGACGCACATCTGCCTGGCCCGGGTGACCGCGGTATAGACAAGGTTTCGCTGCAAGAGGCCGTAGTGCGCCGTAAGCAGGGGAAGGACCACAGCCGGGAATTCACACCCCTGCGCCTTGTGCACGGTGCTGGCGTAGGCGAGCACCAGCTCCTCCAATTCGTGCCACTCATAGATTAGGCCGCGATCCGGAAAATCCACGCTGATGCGGCTGTCCTCCTCGTCCACGGAACGGATGATGCCCTGGTCCCCATTGAACACCTCCTTCTCGTAGTTGTTCCGGATCTGCATCACCTTGTCCCCCTCGCGGAGCATGCGCTGCCCTGCGCGAAAGGGGCGTCCCTGCGGATTGAGCAGTTTCTGGAGCCTGTCGTTCATTTCCCAGACCCCGGCTTTGGCCTTGTACATGGGGGTGAGCACCTGGACGGCCCTGGGCTCGAATCCGCGGTCGAAGACGAGCCGCTCCACGATCCCCTCCACAACCTCGCCAGCGCTGCCCCCGTCTTCGTCCTCCAGATCCAGCCAGGCGAAGTCCCCGGAATCCTCGGAGAGGTTCAAGCCCTTCATCTCCCCGTTCTTGATGGCGTGAGCGCTGCGGGTGATCCGGGAGCCCTCGCCCTGGCGGTAGACCGTTTCCAGCTCGATGACTGGGGCGAAGCGGCTGGTGATGATATCCCGCAGCACGTTGCCCTGTCCCACCGGGGGGAGCTGATCCACATCTCCCACCAGGACCAGGCGCGAGGTTGGGGGCAGCGCAGAAACGAGAGCCTCCGCCAGGAACAGATCGAGCATGGAGGCCTCGTCGCAGATGATCAGCCTTTCCGGAAGGGGATTGTCTTCGTGCCTGAAGAATCCCGAGTGCGGTGAATATCCCAGGTGGCGGTGGATGGTCCTGGCCGTGCGCCCGGAGCTGTCCTCCAGGCGTTTGGCCGCCCTGCCGGTGGGGGCGACGAGGGCGATGCCCTCCTCGCCGCCCAGACCGATCCGTTCGGCGATGCTCAGGATGGCCTTGATGATGGTTGTCTTGCCCGTCCCCGGTCCACCGGTGATCACGCAGGCCTGATGATTCAGAGCGGACAGGATCGCCTCGCGCTGCCTGGGATCGAGCTCCATGCGGTTCTCCGACTCGAACTCGGCAAGCATGGCGTCCGCGTCAAAGGGATTGTATTCCAGGGAAAGCCTGCTTAAGGATTTCGCCAGCTTTTCCTCGGCCATGTGCGTCGCTGGCGGGAAGATCCGATTGTCTTCCCGAACCAGCCCACCCTCCTCGCAAAGGGCCTGAAGCGCCTCGGAGACATCGTCATAAGGGGCGTCGAGCATTTCAGCGGCATCCCCGATCAGCTGGGAGGCGTCCAGATAACAGTGCCCCGCCTTCCGGACGCGCTCCTGCAGACAATAGGCCAGTCCCGCCCGGAGGCGGCTGGGATCACCCGGGCCGATGCCCGTGGATCCGGCGATCCTGTCCGCCGTGGCGAAACCGATTCCCTCGATCTCCCAGGCCAGGAGATAGGGATCCTCCTCGATTGCGGCAACAGCTCGGTCCGGGTCCTCCCAGTGGCTCAGAACTTTCTGGATGGTCATGGGGCCGATTCCCCAGCTGTGCAGACGGGATATGGCCCGGCGCTTGCTTGAGTGCTCCCTCCAGGAGTCCTTGATGCTCTCCAGCTTGTCCCGGCCGATGCCGGAAACCTCCAGAAGGCGCTCCGGCTCGTTGTCCAGGATCTGCCCTGTGCTGTCCCCGAAACGCTGCACGATGTTCCGGGCCAGACTCTCTCCCACTCCGTTGATGTATTCGCTGGCCAGGAAGGTGGTGATATCCTCGGCACCCGGCTCGGGGATGGAGTAGGAGACGATCTGCAGTTGATCGCCGTACTTGGGATGCTTTTCCCAGTTTCCCCGGATGCTCAGCTCATCACCGGCCTGAATGCCCCCGATATGGCCCTTGGCCACGTACCCGTCGCCATCCCCCTCCGGTGCGGCCCGAAAAATGGCGAAGCCGCTCTCGGGTGCCTGAAAAATGATCCGCTGCACCGTGACGCGTTCCTGCACCTCACTGTCCTTGCCTGACATGCTCCACCCCTGTTTCGCCTCGTCATCTCCAGGGCAGCGCTTTGCTGTGACCCGCAAAGAACGACTTTGCCCTATGTCCGCAACCACCTCATGGCTCGCAAAATCTGAAAGAAATGGCAATCCCGGGTTCGCAATGCACTCCTCCCATAAAGACCATGAGCTTGTTTTCGGGCAGTTTGAATTAACAGGAGATACGGCGCGGAGAGACGGGGATGTGCGCTGAAGCCGTGTTTCATATACAGGCGCGCCCTTGTTGTTCGCGATATGGGGATCTTGCCGGTAGGGAGCGTAAGGTTCGCGATGCCACGGGTTCGTGGAGAACAACCGGTGTCTCGCGGGCATAAGTCGCTCAGCGTGCGCCCTTCTCGCACTGGACACCGAGATGAAACACAGGCATCAGCGCAATCCCCGACTCGCCCTGTTGAATGCAGCGTGCTGCCCTGCCGAAGGCAGGATTCAACAGGGCTCCCCGCGCTCAGCATTTTCATGCTTGGTTCTGTCCGAGGTGCCCCGGAAATGAGGATTGTATTGATTAAGCTCCCCCTGAACATGATTGCTATGCATGGTTGAAAGCCTTTGCAGAGGTCTTCGAACCGTTTTAGGCGGAGGTTCTGTCCGATGATCCTGCCAGTCCCGTCTGAAAAGTATTCCTTGATTTCTGGCAGCTTCCTCATCAAGTGTCGAAATACCTTCAACAAGCCCCTTCCTGATGCGAAATCTCTGAAAAGAGAAGATATACTGTCAAAGGTGTACCGCGTTCCGAGGTAGCGTTCTTGGGCAAAAATGGTTATAGTCTGCCTCGACGCTCATTGAAGCGGGGCAAGACACAAGACGCCTTTTCATAAGGCGCATAGTGCACCCTGTTCATACAGGGCCACGAACCCGATCATCAATCCCCACAGGAAATGTGCTGGTATGCCTCAAAACGTGTATTGCGGGCTGCTGGAAAAGGGAATACCTCTTCTCGCGGATGGGCCTGACAAGGCGGTGGGTTTTCAAGCGGCGCGAAAAGGCGCTCCGGCTTTGCTCCGTTCCCATATGGACAGATGCGGCAGCATCAGCTGTTCGCCGCGTGTGATCTCCATGAGCAATGGGGACTCAGGGATGTCCGATTCGGAGACGGAAACGGAAGAGGAGCTCGATGTCGGGCTCCGCGGGGTCAATTACCTCTGCAAGTTCTGCAGACGCAGGATCACCGCCTCCTCGGAGCAGATCGCGGTCAACGGCCAGCACGCCCATATATGCGCCAATCCTTACGGTCTTCTCTTTGAGGTGGGGTGTTTCGCCAGAGCCGTGGGCTGCCAAAGTACCGGAAATCCCACCACCGAATTCACCTGGTTTCCCGGATACGCCTGGGCTATCGCCCTTTGCGCCGGCTGTGCCAACCATCTGGGGTGGCACTATACCGGAAAGCCGCCCTCAGAATTCTACGGGCTCATACTGAGCCATCTGGTGGAGGAGTCGTCCGAGTCCTGAGCAGTTCCCGCTCCACAACCTCCGGAACGAGCCAGGCCAGACTCTTGCCCCGATGCAGCCTGTCCCGGACCAGGGTGCTGCTGATGTCCAGTCTGGGCATCTCGACAACCCGGAGGCTCCCGTTGCCTGAAAGCTCCCAGCAAGGGAGCTCTCCTTCCCTGTTCCGGGCCGAGGGGAACCAGTCCGCGATAAAGGTCTGAATGGCTTCGTGGCTTTCCTTTTCCCGAGAGGCAACCACGAGGTGGGCCAGCTCCGGGATCAGCTCCCAGCGGTGCCAGTTGGGCAAATGGAGGAACTCGTCGGCACCCAGGATGAAGAAGATCGCGTCCTCGGGGCTGGATTGACGGTATTCCCTGAGGGTATCCACTGTGTAGGAAGGGCCTTCCCGCCTTCCCTCCAGGGTGTTGAGGCTGAACATGGGGCGGTCCTGCAAGACCAGCTCCAGATGGCGGCAGCGCTCGGAAAAGGGCAAGAGGCGGCTGTCTTGCTTGTGGGGCGGTTTGGCAGCCGGGACGAGATCCACCCGGTCCAGCCCCGCCTGCTCCGCCGCCTCCACGGCAAGGCGCAGGTGGGCGTTGTGCACCGGATTGAAGCTGCCTCCCAGGATACCGATCCTCTTCTGCGCCATAAAGCGTGCCGTCTCTCCCGGTTTCGCCTTCCGTCCGACATCCGACGTCCGACATCCGACGTCCGTCTTCCGGCCCTATTCCCTGAGCTGCCCGTCTCCGAAAAGGACAAACTTGGTGCTGGTCAGCTCCTTGACCCCCATGGGGCCATAGGCGTGCAGCTTGGAGGTGCTGATTCCGATTTCCGCGCCCAGTCCGAGCTGGCCCCCGTCGTTGAAGCGAGTCGAGGCGTTGATCAGGGTCAGGGAGCCGTCCACTTCCCGCAGAAAGCGCATGCCCCTGTCGTGGTCCTGGGTCAGGATGGCCTCGGTGTGATTGGATCCGTACGCGGCGATGTGCTCCTGCGCCTCGTCCTGCCCGGATACAACACGGACAGACAAAATCAGATCCAGGAATTCGTATCCGAAATCCTCCTCAGTGGCCGGTTCCGCGCTGTCGCCCAGAAGGGGCAGGGATTTCTCGTCGGCGCGGAAGGTGACACCGTGCGCTCCCAGCCGCTGGGCAACCCGGGGCAGAAACTCCGCGGCCACGTCCTCGTGCACGAGCAGGCACTCCACCGCATTGCAGACGCCGGGCTTCTGCACCTTGGAGTTCTCCACGATATCCAGGGCCTGCTCCTGGTCCGCGGAGCGGTCCACATAGATGTGGCAGACCCCTTTGTAGTGCTTGAGCACGGGCATGCGCGCCTGCTCCATGACCGCGCTGATCAGCCCCTCTCCGCCGCGGGGGATGACCACGTCGATGGAGTCCTCCAGACGCAACAGGGCCTGCACCGCTTCCCGTTCCGTGGTGGGCACCAGCTGGACGGCCTCCCCTGGAAGGCCGCTCTCCCGCAGCGCCCTGGCGAAGAGGTCGGCCAGGATCTGGTTGGAGCGCTGGGCCTCGGAGCCGCCGCGCAGGATGGTCCCGTTCCCGGCCTTGACACAGAGGATTCCCGCCTCGACGGTGACGTTGGGCCGGGACTCGTAGATCATGGCCACCACGCCCAGGGGAATGACCATGCGGCCCACGAGCATGCCGCCCTGCCGCTTCCACATGGACTCGATACTGTTCACGGGATCCTCCATACAGGCCACTTCCCGGCAGGACTCGGCCATGGAGGAAAGCTCCTTGTCTCCCAGACTGAGGCGATCCAGCATGGCCCCGGTCATGCCCGAGGCCTCCGCATCGCGAAGGTCATCGGCATTGGCCTTAAATATGGATTCCTTTTCCTGCTGCAGCAATTCCGCCAGCCGATCCAGGGCCGCGCTTCTGGCCTCTCCGGAAGCGCTGGCCAGCTCGCGCGAGGCCGACTTGGTCGCGCCGGCCAGTTCCGCCATACGATCAGCGATATCCGTCATACTGGGCTCCTTTGTTCGGTATCGAACGTACCTCGTAAATAGTGGAGGCTGATTGTGTTCGCCTTTCCATCTCCTGTTGTCTCGCAGTGGTAGTCCCGGCAGCGCCGGAAGACATGATTCGCATCAGCTTGAGCCCTGTTCGGCAGTATGGATCTCCCCGGGCTCCGGAAGGAAGGCCGAAATATCCTCGAAACCATCCAGCCATCCCTTCAATTCCTCGCCGTACCGCCTACGCTCGTCCCGCTGCAGGTGCACCAGAGCCAAAGAGTACGCTGCGGTGCGGCGGGCGAGGTCCAGGCATTCCTGGACCGTGGCGTGGCCCGGAATCCGCTCCTCACCTGTGGTAAAGGCCTCTTGGATCAGGAGGCCGCAATAGCGGGCCATATCCTCGCTTTCCGCGGACGGCGGTCCGTCTCCGCTGTAATACAGGGAGCCGTTCGCGTTCTCCAGGCGCAGGGCCAGATTCCTTCTGGAATGAAGGGTTTGCGCTGCGGTCCAGGTAAGCCCCAGCAATTGCTCGGACTGCCCGGAATCCAGCTCCCGCACCTCGAGCTCGAACCCCAGTTTCGCCTCCAGGCCGGGATAGGCCAGCTCCACGATCCGCCTGATACGGTCCCCGAGGCCTTCCTGCCCCACAAGAGTCAGGTTGCGCCGTCGCCCCATTTCCCACATGCGCAGCAACACCAGGGGAACGCCGAAGGTGTGGTCTCCGTGAAAGTGCGAGATCCAGATCGCGTCCAGGGCATCGGGATCCGGAAGGGAGGCGAAGAGGCGCGGGGCCGCGGTGAAGCCGCAGTCGAGCAGGATATTTCGGACCTGCTCGCCCTGGGTGCGCACGAGCACGGACGTGTTGGGCAGGTTTTCGTCACAGGCTTCGCCCACACCGACAAATTCGGCTTGCATACAGGCCCTCGTTTCACTATATTCGGTTTTGGCTTGATCGTGGGAAGCAAGGTAATCCAGATCTTCCTCGCAAACGGAGCAGCCCCCTTTGCCAGCCGATGCTTTGCCCTTCTACTACACAAGGCTCTCGGGGATCAAGATCGACCGCGGCGAGAGTCGTCGTCAGGCATCGTTTGGCTCAAGGTGTCCCAATCAAGCTGTGGGGACTTGCATTGTGAGGTTCAACCGCAACCTTTCTATTGACGATGCATTCGGGATGGAATTTTTTTCATTACAACTCGCATTCCCGGGCCATCCCGGGCACAACCAAGCATGAAAATAGGGCGCGGAGTGTCGGGGATTTCGCTGATGCCCGTGTTTCATCCC
>CAYNCR010000012.1:0-20190 GCA_964395575.1 uncultured Desulfohalobiaceae bacterium | reverse complement strand
CAAGGACAGGGTCAGGCCGTACAAGGGCCAGACGACGGCCTTGAGGTGCCGATAGTCGAAAAAGAGGATTCCAAGTATGGACACAAATCCGAAGGCAAGCCAGTAGAGCTGTTTTTGGTAGTAATAGGCGGTGGTCACACCCTGGTCTTGGCGAAGGGTGCCCGCGGAGTAGAGGTTGAGAATGCCCACGCCGGCCAGAAGCAGGAGAAGGAGCAAAAGGGACCAGTTGAAGTGGGCCAGGATTCGTCGATCGAGAAAAGGCATGCGCTATTCCCTCAGGGAAAAAGATAGTCGTACACGGACTTGACCACGGGTCCGGCGGCGGAGCTGCCGTGCCCGCCGTGTTCGATAAGGGCCACAACAACGTATTTCTTTTTTCCCCGAATTCCGTAGCTCGCCATCCAGGCGTGATCGCGGAATCGATAGGGGATGGCCTCAGTGTCCTCCCCTCGGAGCTCCTCCTTGAGCTTGATGACCTGCGCCGTGCCGGTCTTGCCTCCGATGGTCGCGTTTTTGGTTCGCAGCCGCCAGGCTGTCCCGTGGGGCTCCTCCACGGTGACGCGCATGCTCTCGAGGAGGAAATTGATGCTGTCGCCGGAAAGGGGAAGCCGGCCCTGTTGGGATGGCTCGCTCTCCGCCAGGAGGTTGGGCTTTACAATGTGGCCTCCGTTGACCAGGGCCGCTATATAGCGGCCTATCTGGAGAGGGGTAACCAGGGTGAATCCCTGTCCGATGGCTGTATTCAGGGTGTCGCCGCCCTGCCAGGAACGGCCGATGTTCCGGAGTTTCCATTCCCTGTCGGGTACGACCCCGGAGTGCTCGTTGGGAAGGAGGATCCCTGTCTTTTGATGAAAACCGTTGCTGCGAGCGTAATCGGAGATGGCATTGATCCCCAGCTCTTCACCGAGCTGATAGAAGTAGACATCGCAGGACTGCTTGATGGCCTCCTGGAAGGCCACATCACCGTGACCGCCAGGCTTCCAGCACCGGAAAACCCGATTGCCCAAACGATAGTACCCCGGACAATGAAGCTCTTTGTCAATGGGAATGGTCTCCCGCAACAGAGCTGAAGAAGCGACGACCAGCTTGAAAACGGATCCCGGCGGATAGGTGCCTTGAATAGCGCGATTGCGAAGAGGATCCCGAGGGTGATTCAAAAGGTCCTGCCACTTCTGATCCGATATTCCTTCCACAAAGGCGTTCCCGTCATATCCCGGCTTGCTGACCAAGGCCAGCACATCGCCGCTGTTGGGCCGCATAACAACGACGGCACCGCTCTTGTCGCCCAGCTTCTGCCAGATGAACCGTTGCAGATCGGCATCGATGGTCAGGCGAAAAGTGCGTCCAGGTTCTGATTCGTCGACAATACGCTCCTTAAGCACCCTGCCCTGCGCGTCGACTTCCAGGACCTTTTTGCCCTTGCTCCCTCTGAGCTCCCGGTCCAAAGCGCGTTCGAGGCTCCTCTTTCCAATGGTGTCGCCGAGTTGCAGAGACGGGGTGTCCCGCAGCTCTTTGAGAGTGGGCTGGGCCACGTAGCCGAGGAGATGGGAGAAGACGGGAGCCCGGGGATAATAACGCTGCGGTCTGGTGATGATCTGCAGACCGGGCCAGTTCATCAGCCGCGTTTCGATTCGGGCGAGTTCGGAAAAGGTTAAGCTGGAAATAAGGATAAGGGGCTTGAAGGATTTTACGCGACTTTTGCGGGAATTATAGCGCTCTTCCAGGGTCTGGAAGGAGACGTCGGTCCAATCGCTGATACGGGACAAGGCGGCCTGGATATCCCTGCAGTCCTCACGTACCAGAGCCAAGGCGTAGGCGGGTCTGTTGCCGGCAAGAAGCTCACCATTCCTGTCACGGATGAGCCCTCGCAGGGCATAGATGGAGCGCTCGCGCAAAAGGTTCTGCTCGGCCTCATTGGCGTATTCCCTGCCTTGCAGGACCTGCAGATGCCACAGCCGCAACAGGATGAGGCAGAAAAGGCCGACAACGAGGATTATAAGCAGAAGGTAGCCCTTGCTGCTCGGCTCATAGGGATCAGATTCGTGCATAGCCGGGCGTAATCCGGAAATAGTATATAAGGCTAATGAGGGCCCAGAGCACAGGGAATACGGCTGCTAAGCGGATGCTCTGAAACAAAAGCGGCTCCATGGCAACATGGATTTCCTGCAGCGAGGAGAGGGCTTGAATGATGCTCAAATGCCACAATCCCGCAGCCAGAGAGAGGGAGAGGATGTACAGCGGGCTGGTGATGCTGAGGTAGGCCCTGACCAGGATAACGAAATAGATAAGACCCATATAGTAGAGCAGCATGCTGCCAAAAGGCAGGGAACCGGCTCCTTCCTGTATCAGGATCCAAACGGGAAGGAGGCAGGTCAGGCTGCCGTAGCGTCGGGTCTGGAGGCAAAGCACCACAGCCGGCCCGAAACAATCCGCCCCGAGAATCAAAGTCTGAATCCAAGCGGCGAAGAGGGTGTATAGGGTCCACCAGATGGTTTCGGTCAATCGTTAGCCTTATGCGGATTTCCCGGAATGTTTTTTCAGGCCCGGTCCCGCACGTTGGGATCAATCGAGGGAAGTCATCGAAGCGGGATCCAGGATCCAGCCTTCGGGCGGATTGCGGTTCGACTGGCGAAGCAGGAGGATTTCTTCCTGGCCACCGAGATCGGCCATGGGCTCCGCCTGAATTTTTTGGAACAGTGCGTCTCTTGGCTGACTGATCGCAGTGACGCGTGCCACCGGAATTCCCTTGGGGAAGAGCCCGCCAAGCCCCGAAGTCACCATGATTTCACCAACGGAAAGTGGTCTGTTCCGGGGCACATATTCCAATTGGGGGTCGGATCTGGGCCCTTTCCCTTTGAGAATGGCCTTGGTGCGGTTGTTGCTGCCGATAACCGGTATTTTGCTATTGGGGTCCGTGATGAGCAAAAGCTTGGAGAAATGAGGGCTTGTTTTCAGGACGTGGCCCAAGAGACCCGCGGGGGTAAGTCCCGGCATGCCCGAATGGACAGTGTTCGTGCTCCCCTTGTTCAAGAGGACCGTCTGCAGTGTGTCCGAGGGGGTCAATCGCTCTGCAACGATGCGGGCCCCTGTACAGTTCCAGGCCGGTGGCGGAGAAAACTCGAGCAGTCCGCGTAATCGTTCCGCTTCAGCGGCCCGGCTCTGTAAGCGCATCAGGCGTATACGGAGGTCCTGGTTCTGTTGCCGGAGCTCCTTGTTTTCCTGGCGAACGCCCCACAGGGCCACGTAGTCGCGCCACAGGCCATAGCTCGTTTCCTTGGCCCAGTCGCCCGGAACAGTAACCCATCCCACGGCCTCGAGTCCGCTCACGCTGGCTAGGCGGTCCAGCAAGCCTGTCCTCTGATTCAAGGAATAAAGGGCCAGATAGAAGGCCAAGGGGAGCAGGAAAAGGACAACAAGCTTGGATTTGGGTCCGAACACGCTAATCGATGGTGACGTCTTTGAGAATATTCAATTCATCCAAGACCTTGCCTGAGCCGGTTACTACGGTGGTCAATGGATCGTCGACCAGGGTAATGGGCAAAGAAGTCTCTTCGCGCATAAGCTGATCCAGCCCCTTCAGGCTGGCTCCTCCGCCGGTGAGCACAATACCCTTGTCCACAATATCCGCGGCCAGCTCAGGAGGTGTCTGTTCCAGGGCCATGCGCACGGTCTGAACAATGGTATCCACCTCCTCGGATATGGCTTCCCAGATTTCGTCCGTTCGCACGGTGAGGTGCTGAGGGATCCCGGTGACCAGATCCCTGCCCTTGACCACGAGCTCCTGCTGTTCGCCGCCGCCTGGATAGGCGGATCCGATCTTTTGCTTGATGATCTCGGCGTTCCCCTGTCCGAGGAGGAGATTGTACTTCCGCTTGATATAGTGCAGAATGGATTCGTCCATCTTGTCCCCGCCCACGCGGACCGACTTGCTGTAGACGATTCCGGAGAGGGAGATCACGGCCACTTCCGTGGTTCCTCCACCGATGTCGACAACCATGTTGGACGTAGGCTCGGTGATGGGCAGGTTTGCGCCGATAGCCGCGGCCATGGGCTCCTCGATGAGGTAGACTTCACGAGCTCCGGCACTCTGGGCGGATTCCTTGACTGCGCGCTTTTCCACCTGGGTAATCCCCGTGGGGACGCAGACAATGATGCGCGGCCGGACGAGCCTGCGGCTATTGTGAACCTGGGCGATAAAGTACCGGAGCATGGATTCCGTGATCTCGAAGTCGGCGATAACCCCGTCCTTCATGGGGCGGATGGCGAATATATTCCCCGGCGTGCGGCCAAGCATCTTCTTGGCTTCGTTGCCCACGGAAAGGACCTTGTTCTGACCCTTGTTGTCCTTTTTGACTGCGACAACCGACGGCTCGTTCAGAACGACATCCTTACCCTTGACATAAACGAGGGTATTCGCAGTTCCCAGATCGATCGCCAGGTCGTTGGAAAAAGCTCCCAAAAACTTGTCCAGGATGTAGGCCATTTCTCACTCTCGCGCTTATCGGCTTGCTAAGGGTTGTTCAAACGCGTACTCTGTCTGCTGCGGGCTGGGCCTTGTTGGTTAAGAAACCCTGTCCGTTGCCTGCATGTCGCGCATGCGGGGATGTGGTTTGGAGGAAGACAAGGAGAGGCCGCTTGCGGAGAGCTCACAGCCCGCATGCGGAAGGAGCACACACGAATCTTTTACAACTATGTGCCGCAAATGACAACCATAAATTTCTCTTGTGTGGCCTTTTTTTTCGGAGCTATGGAAACAGCTGCTCGTGGGGTGCCCTCAATGCGTGATATCCTGGTGCTGCCACCGTTTCGCCTGGGTCTTCTGTGGTACGGGGACCAGGTATGGCGAATCGATTTGGGATGGGCCGGACAGCTGGAAGGTGAGGACTCCCTGTGGGAAAGCCCCCTCGCCTGCGATGCCGAGAGGGTCTTGGGCGCCTGTATAAAGGGCAATGGACCGGGCGCGGAGGAACTTCCTCTTGCCTGGCACAGAGTGGGGGATTTTGCCGGCAAGGTGTTGCGCACACTGTATGACCGTGTAGCAGCAGGGGAGTGGATCAGTTATTCCGGACTGGCCCATATGTGCGGCGTCCCTGGAGGCGCCCGGGCGGTGGGGAAGGTGATGCGGGAGAATCCCTGGCCCCTGTTGATCCCTTGTCATCGTGTGCTTCGCCGCGACGGAAACATCGGGGGGTTTTCCTCCGGCGTCGGGATGAAGCGCTATCTGCTTGCCCGGGAGGGGGTCCTCACCGATCAATGGGGAGGTTGATCGGACGGTTTTCGCGATTTGCAGGGTGAGCGGATCAGGGATCTATCGCTCCTCGGAGGGATAGCCCACCACGGAAATTTCGTGGGCGTCCGCGAGATCAATGGCGTCCTGCCGATCGAAGAAAAGCCCCTCTTCGGCCTCGAGCGCAAGGCATGAGGCACCTGCCTGGCTCATGGTTCGAATGGTCTGAAGTCCCACAGCGGGTTGATCGATGGTTTCGGCCTGCCCCGGCTTGAACACCTTGAGCACGACACAGCCGGATCCGGCCAACTCGCCCGCCCGAAGGATGGTCGCGTCGCTGCCTTCCACGGCCTCAACCGCGATCACGATATTGTCCTTGACCACAATGCACTGGCCGATGTCCAGATTCCCGAGCTGCTTGGCCAGGGGCCAGCCGAAGCTGATATCGGCTTCTTCGTTCTTGCTCGGCTTCCTTCGGCTCAGGATCCCCTCCGGCGTTTTCAGGTCCGGAACGAAGGAGAGGGGGGACAGGACCTCGATGCCCTCGGAGTTGAGGGTTCGGATCAGAGCCTGAAAAATCTCCCCGTCGTGCCTGCTTCGTATCTGGAAGAGGAGCCTGGTCGCGCGCAAGTCGGGAATCATGCCCATGGCCCTGGGCTTGTTGATGGGGCCGGCAAAAACCACTTGATCCACGCCGTTGTCCTTGAAAAAGCTCAAGAGCTTGCCCAGCTGACCGAGTCGAAGCCAGATCATCCTGTCCGAGAGGGCATAGAGCTCTTCACTGGTATGTTGCCGGAATCCGGCGACAACAAGACGATATCCCTCGTGCCGTATTCCCTGGGCCACGAGAAAGGGGAAACGGCCCTCGCCAGCGATCAGTCCGATGGCATTGTCCCTTTTCCCCTTCATTTGGATCGGACGATTCCTCGCTCACTGTTTTGCACGAAGGCGACGAGCTGATCGATTTCCCGGCTCCTCCCGATCTCGGACTGGATGCGTTCAATGGCCTCCTCTTTGTTCAATCCGGACCGCCACAGGAGCTTGTACGCCTTCTTGAGATTGTTCAGCTGTTCGCGGTTGTAACCCTGGCGTCTCAAGCCGATGGAATTCACTCCCTGGAGCCAGCCGCGTTCACCCGCTATGAGCATAAAAGGGGGCACATCCTGAGCCACGCCGGTCATACCTCCGATATAGGCATGGCTTCCGATGTGGACGAACTGATGTACCGCACAGAGGCCACCCAGTGCGGCTCCGTTGTCGATCTGTACGTGGCCCGCCAGATTGGCGGCATTGGCCAGGATGACCCAGTCGCCCAAAAGGCAGTCGTGGGCCAGATGGGCGTAGGCCATGATCAGACAGCTCGACCCGATACGCGTGACACCGCCACCTTCTCCGGAACCCCGGTGCAGGCTGGCGTACTCGCGAATGCGATTGTCGTCGCCGATCTCCAGAAAGCTCACCTCGCCCTTGTACTTGAGATCTTGGGGAGTCCCTCCCACACAGGCATAGGAATGGATGTGGTTCCGGCGTCCGATGGCGGTATAGTCCTTGATTTGGGCAAAGGCGTCGATCCAGGTTTCGTCCCCGACGCTGACCCTGTCCTCGATGACGCTGAACGGCCCAACGGTTACATTCTCCCCGAGCTCTGCCTGTGAGCTCACCACGGCAGTGGGATGGATTTCAGTCGCCATTAGGCTTCCTCCCTTGCGACCACGGATGCTGTTAGCGTGGCTTGAGCGGCGGTTTCCCCGTGAACGAGGGCTTGGGCATCCATCTTCCAGAGGTTGATCTTGTGCCGGACCTGTCGCACCTGGAGGACCATCTGGTCCCCGGGATAAACCGGCTTGCGGAATCTGGCCTTCTCGATGCCGCTGAAGAGGAAAATGGCGTTGGAGGGGACTTGCTCCACGCTTTTGAGGATAAGCAGACCACCCGCCTGGGCCAGGGCCTCGATGATGAGCACTCCCGGCATGACGGGATATTCCGGAAAGTGTCCCTGAAAGAAGGGCTCATTGAGGCTGATGTTCTTCAGAGCGGTGAGCCAGCTCTCGGGCTCGAATTCCTCGATCCGGTCCACGAGCAGGAAGGGGTATCGATGGGGGAGCAGCCTCATGATTTCTTGGGGGGAAAAGTCATTCCTCTGGGGACTCATTGCTTCTCTCCTTCCTCTCCAGTTCGGTCCTGAGTCTGTCGCACTCAGATTCCAGCCGTTTAAGGCGATTGTGCATTTCCGGCAACTTGGAGCGTATGCTGGAAAAACGCAGGAAATCCCTGTGCTCCATGGCCGGATGTCCGGATAGCTCGGACCCGGGTTTGACGCTGCGGTGGACTCCAGTCTTGGCTCCGACCCGGGTGCCCGAGCCCACGGTGAGATGGCCGCCCACGCCGACCTGACCGGCGAAAACCACATTCTCCTCGACAGTGGTGCTTCCGGCAATGCCCACCTGGGCCACAACGATCACATTACGGCCCAGGGAGACGTTGTGTCCGATCTGCACCTGATTGTCGATCTTGGTACCTTGACCGATGCGCGTCTCGCCCAGTGTTCCGCGGTCAATGGTGCTGTTGGCCCCGATTTCCACGTCGGATTCCAGGATAACGCGGCCCAATTGGGGGACCTTTTCCATGCCGGTGTCGCTTTGGGCGAAACCGAATCCGTCGCTACCGAGCACAACCCCGGAATGGAGCGTTACGCGATCTCCCAGGCTGGTACCGGCCATAAGGGTGACGTTGGGGTAGATGCGGCAGTCCCGCCCAATTTGGCAATCCTGTTCAACCACAGTGCCGGAATGGAGCGTGCTCCCGGAGTGGATCACGGTGCGGGGGCCAACAGATACAAAGGGGTATACGGACACGTTTTCCTCAACCCGCGCGTCAGGGTCTATATGGGCCTGCTCGCTGATTCCCGAAGATCGTTCTTCCTCTGCGGCGAAAAGACGCATGATCTTGGCGAAATCGAGATAGGGGTTGGAGGTGACGAGACACACTGGGTATCTGTCGCTGTACTCCGGAGTGAGGACCACGGCTCCGGCGCTAGTGGTCTCCAGATGCGGCGCGTATCTGGGATTGGCCAAAAAGCTGATTTCCTCGGGCCGGGCCTGTTCCAGGGTGTTGCAGCCCTGAATGCGTATGTCCCCGCCCTTGTGCTCGCATTCCAACCTATGGGCCAATTCACTGAGAAGGAAGCTCATTGTTACGGGCTCTCGATCTCTTTGTCCTGTTCTTTCCAGGCTTTGTTCAATCGTTGGATAATCGTCTCGGTGATCTCGAGCTTGTCTTTATTGTACATGACGCCGCTATTCTTTTTATCGATAATGAGCTTGTAGTCATTCTTTTCCCCGTATTCATTTATGATGTTCATGAGGACATCAATAATGGGCTCTCTGATTTCCTGCTCCTTCTTTTTGAGCTGTTGTCGGTATTTTTGATATTTGGACTGGAACCTTTGAGACTGTTTTTGGAATTTGGCTTGCTTGTTTTTCTTGGCTTCCTCGCTGAGCATCATGCTCTGTTGTTGAAGCTCTTTTTTGAGCTCGTCCAGGGAACGCTTTTCCTGTTTCAGCTCAGAGCGCAATCCTTTTTGATAATTTTGAAGCTCTTGCATGGCCTTTTTACCCGGATCGGACTTTTGCAGAATGGCTTGGAGATCGATAACAGCTATCTCCGCGGCCCAGACTTGTAAAGGCAGAAGAGCGATAAATCCGAGAAAGAGTGTGGTTTTCAATATTTTTTTCATGATTCGCTCCTTTTTGCGCTTAATCCTTGGAATTTGTGAACCCTATGCCTGATATGGTCTCCTTGAGAGCCAGTTAGAAGGCCTGCCCCACGGAGAATTCGAACTGGCCCTCTTGCTTCTCGCCATCGATTTTGTCCAGAGGATAGCCGTATTCCAGGCGCAGAGGTCCCATGGGGGAGTTCCAGCGTATTCCGGCTCCCACGCTTTTGTAAAGGTCGGCGTCGGGCTGTTCATCCTTGTTCCACACGTTGCCCGCGTCGAAGAAGACAAGGAAATGCAGGCCCATGTTCTTGATAAGGGGGTAGGAGATCTCCGTGTTGGTATAGAACTGCTTGTACCCGCCGACTTTCTTCCCCGCATCGTCCACGCTGGCGATGTCCTGGTAGTCGTATCCCCGCACGGTGTTGATCCCGCCGAGGTAGAAGCGCTCGAAGTCCGGCACCGGCTCGGAGGTGTTCTCGAAGAGATGGGCGTACTTTCCGTGCCAGCTGAACACGAAATCCGCTATAAGGGATTGGTACATGGTCAGCTCGTAGCTGGGTTTGACGAAGTTGTCGTCGCCCCCCAGCGAACCGCCGGAATATTCCACTGCGAGGGTGTTCTTGCTGCCGCGGGTGGGATAGAGGCGCCTGTTGGTGGTATCGCGCACAGCGGAGATGTTGACTGCGCTGGACCAGTTGGTCCCGCCTATGTCCTGGATGGTCTGGCTTGCCGTGGAATCGATATTGTAGACCCTGTACTGTTCCAGGTTGTAGTTCCAGAAAAGACGGGTGTGATCTCCGATGGTGTAGGCGAACTTGGCCTTGCCCCCGGTTCGTTCCAGTTCATAGTCGTCGTATTCCCGCCTGGAATTGAAGGCATCAAAGCCAAGGCCCAGGGAGCTGTCGTAGAGGCGTGGATTCCAGAAGGACGCCTGATATTGGGTCTGGGTGCTGCTGAAGCTCCCCTGGAAGCTCAGGGTGTATCCCCGGCCCAGGAAGTTTCGCTCCTGAACCTTGCCGGTGAAGAAGAGCTTGTTCACAGTGGAATAGCCAGCTCCGAGGCTGAAGGATCCGGTGGGCTTGTCCTGGACCTGAACCTGAAGGTCCATTTCACCCGGCTCTCGGCCCGGAATAGTTTCGATTTCCACGGACTTGAAGTAGTCCAGTCTCTGCAGATTCTGCTTGGAGCTGGAGATCTTGTCACTGTCGAAGAGGTCGCCCCCGGAGATGGCAAGATTCCTGCGAATAATGCGGTCCCGTGTCTTGGTGTTTCCCGTGATCCGAACGCGATCGATGTAGACCTTACGTTCCTTGTTGATGGAATAGGTCACATCAATGGTCCGGTTCTGTCTGTTCTTGTTCAGGCGGGGATCGGCCTGGGCGAAGGCGTAGCCATGTTTTTGATAGAGCTCCTCCAGGCTCCGGGTATCCTCGCGCAGCACGGAACGGTCGAAGTAGGCCTCATCTCGGGCCATATCGTCGATGCGTATGTTGTCCATCAATGCCTCTTCGGAAACGATGAGATCGCCCTGGAAACCGATTTTGCCGAGCCGATAGCGGTCCCCCTCCCTGACGCGAAAGGTGATCCGCAACCCGTTCTCCACGGGCTCTACCTCGGGCTGGCCCACCTTGACATCCACGAAGCCCCTGTTCGCGTAATAGGCTTCCAGCGCAGCGGCGTCCCTGTTGAGCATTCTTTCCTTGAGGACACCGCCTCCTGTGAACCAGGAGAAAAAGCCCCTTTCGGACAGGGCGAGCTGGTCCTTGAGCTGTCCCCGGTCGAGCTTGTCCGCCCCCTTGATACGAATCTTCTGGATATAACGCTTCTTCCCTTCCTTGATCTCAATGATGAGTTTCACTTGGCCGGTATCAACCTTTTTCGTAGTATAGCCCACATTGACGTTGAAGTAGCCGTCCTTGCGATAGAGCTCGCGCACCGCTTCCAGGTCTTCGGAGATGGTCTCTGGATTGAGGATGTTGCCGCTTTCGCTGGACATGGCCTCCAGGATCTCTTCCCGGTCCAGCTCTTTAGATCCTTGAATAACGATTTCCGCGATCTGCGGCCTCTCCTCGACCTCGTAAACGATCTTCTTCCCAGCGGGGATATCCCGTTCCCGCACGGTGATATTGGCGAAATAGCCGCTCTCATAGAGCCTGCGGATATCCCGGTCGATGCGTTCCGGATCGTAGGGCTCGCCTTCACGGGTCTGGATACGCTGCAAAACAGCCTCCGCATTGAGCCTGTCGTTGCCGGTTACTTCAATGGAGGCCACTCTCTCCTTCGGGGCGAGCACAGGGAGGATACGGTTTGTCAGCTCCTCGGCGGCGGGAAGGAGTTGATTCAGCCCTTTTCGGGATACGGAAACCATCGGATGCTCTCCAGGGGCCTCGGTGTGGGCCACCCTGGCATCCAGTCCGATCCATTCCCCGGCCTGGGTCAGGCTGCCGTAGACCGCGTAGGTAGCTCCAGTTACTCGAATGAGATCGTTGACTGTCTGAGGATCCGGAGATCCTTGTGAGGAGTTGTCCCAAAGCTCTTCCGCTCGGGCAAGGGGAAGGACCTTGTATCCCTCCTCTTCCAGGGCGTCGCGAATAACGGCCGGGATCTGCCGCCCAACCTTCGAGGGTAGCTCCATGGCGGTTACCTGAAAGGGCAGGATCAGGATTCTTTGCTGCGCGGCGGCAGCTTGGGAGACACCGCCGAGAAGCAGGATGAGGATCAAAGCGATGAACAGGGCGCGCGGGGTGGTTCTAGGCATGGGTGTAATCATGAATTTCTCCGGAGCTGATCCCAAGTATGCGATCCATCTTGCCTGCCAGGTGATGATTATGGGTGACGACGACAAGCGTTGATCGCAGAATTCGACTTTGGTGGATGAGGAGGTCCGCCACCCTTTCCCCGTTTTCCGGATCAAGGTCCCCTGTTGGCTCATCTGCGAGGATGACCTCGGGCTCCAGGGAGATGGCCCTGGCGATGGAGGTGAGCTGGCGTTCCCCCCCGGACAGCGTGCTTACCTGCTGGTGAGCCTGCCGGATGATCCCGGTACGCTCCAGGGCCCGGCTCGCTCTGTCTAGAGCGTCCTGTTTGTATTCGCCGCGGATCATGGCCGGCAGGGCCACGTTTTCCACGGTTGTGAATTCGGGCAGGAGATGGTGGAACTGGAAGACGAACCCGATTCCCTCGTTGCGAAGCCGGGATTTCGCGTCCCAGTCCAGATGCTGCAGGTTCTCGCCCCGGAAGATGATTTCCCCGCTGCTGGGCGTGTCCAGTCCGGCCATCATCTGCAGCAAAGTGGTCTTGCCGCATCCCGAGGCCCCCACGATGGCGATCGACTCCCCGGCCCGGACGGTGAAGCTGATGTCCTGCAGGATGCGCACAGGCCCCTTGTTCTCGGGAAAGACCTTGTGCACGCTATTGAGCTGGTAGACCGGATCGAACTCTTTATTCATAGCGCAGCACGCTTGCGGGCTCGAGTTTTGCCGCACTGGAGGCGGGATACAGAGTTGCCAGAAAACAGAGTCCGATAGCCGCAATACCGATCCAGGTCAGATCCGTCGCAGCCAGCTGGATGGGCAGATGGTCCAGGTAGTAGATATCCTGGGGCAGCTGAATGAATTCATAGGTCTGCAGGCAATAGCTTATCCCCAGACCCAGGGCGTATCCCGCCGCAGTGCCGATGGCGCCGATCAGGGTCCCCTGGTAGATGAAGATGCGCTTGATGTTTCCTGGCTTTGCGCCCATGGACATCAATACGGCGATGTCCTGCTTCTTTTCCATGACCAGCATGATCAGGGTGGTCACGATGCTGAAGGACCCCACCATGATCATGATGAGCAGGATAACTCCCATGGCGGTTTTTTCCAGCTTCAGCGCGGAGAAGAGCTCCTGGTTCATGTCCATCCAGGTCCGCGCGGTCAGGGGCTCGCCGGAGACGGTCTCCTCGATGGCTCCGGCGGTCTGCGGCGCGTCGTAGACGTCCGTCAGGCGCACCTCCAGGCCGGTGACCTTGTCCTCTTCGAATCCGAGGATGTCCTGTGCTGCAGGGATGGAGACATAGGCCAGGGAGGAGTCGTATTCGTACATTCCGGTATCGAAAACACCAGCCAGGCGGAAGGACTCGATCTTGGGGCTGAATCCGGCGGCGCTCTTCTCCCCGCTGGGACTCATCATGTGCACGGTGTCTCCGAGGGAAAGTCCCAGTCTGGAGGCGAGGTCCTCCCCCAGAAGGATGGGGGGTGGTTTTCCTCCCGCCTCGAGCTCCTGGAGGCTTCCACGGACCATATCCTCGCCCAGGCTGAGGGCCCGTGATGCGGCCTCGGGATCGATTCCGCGCAGGATGGCCCCCTTGGCCTGCCGGGTGGAGCTGAGCATAACCTCGGCGTAGACAAAAGGAAGGACTGCCCGAACTTGGGACATGTCCTCGATCCTTTCCCTGTGCTCCTCGTACTCCGTGAAGGGGCCCTTGAGGCTGGAGACGAGGACGTGGGCGTTGACCCCGAGGATCTTGTCCCGCAGGTTCTGGCTGAATCCGTTCATCACCCCGAGGACGATGATCAAGGCGGCCACGCCGAGGGCCACCCCGAGCATGGAGATCAGGGAGATGGCGGAGATAAAGCCGTGCTTGCGCCTGGAAAAGAGATAGCGCAAGGCAATGAAGAGCTCGAAGCGCATCAGTCCGTTTTCGCCTCGGGTTTGAGTAGGGGAAAGAGGATGACTTCCCGGATGGACGAGGAATCGGTGAAGAGCATGGCCAGCCTGTCGATGCCGATGCCTTCTCCGGCGGCCGCGGGCATGCCGTGCTCAAGGGCGACAAGGTAGTCCTCGTCCAGAAAGTGGGCTTCGTCGTCCCCCTGGGCCTTGGCCCTGGCCTGTTCCTCGAAGCGTTCCCGCTGATCCCTGGGGTCGTTGAGCTCGGTAAAGGCGTTGGCCATTTCCCTGCCGGCGATAAAGAGCTCGAAACGGTCGGTCAGGGAGGGATCATCCTCGTTCTTTCGGGACAGCGGGGAAATATCCGTTGGGTATTTGGTGATGAAGTGGGGCTGTATGAGCCCGGGTTCCACAAGCAGGTCGAAGAGCTTGGCCTGCAGCTTGCCCAGCTTTTCCTTTTCCTGAACATTGCGCACCAGCTCCCTGGCTCTGTTCCAGTCCCGGTAATCCTCGGGGGCCAATCCGCCGAGCTCCTGCAGGGCCTGATGGAAGGTGAGCTTGGGCCAGGGCGGGGTGAGGTCGATCGCATGGCCTTGATAGGTGAGCTCGTGTCCACCCAGGATGGAGCGGGCCAACTCGGAGAAGAGCTCCTCCGTGAGATCCATGAGGTGAGTGTAGTCCACATGGGCCCAGTAGAATTCCAGCATGGTGAATTCAGGGTTGTGCTGAGTGGAGATGCCCTCGTTCCGGAAATTGCGGTTGATTTCGTAAACCTTTTCCAGACCGCCCACGAGGAGCCTTTTGAGATAGAGCTCGGGCGCGATTCGAAGGTAGAGCTCCGTATCCAGGGCCTTGTGGTAGGTGGTGAAGGGCTTGGCCTCGGCGCCTCCCGGGACATGCTGCATCATGGGGGTCTCCACTTCCAGGAAGCCCCGATTGTCCAGAAAGTCGCGAATGCCCTTGATTATGTGGGTACGGGTGCGGAAGGTTTCCCTGGTCTGGGGATTGACCGCCAGATCGAGATAGCGCTGCCTGTAGCGGGCTTCCACGTCCTTGAGGCCGTGGTATTTTTCCGGCAAAGGGCGAAGGGATTTGCTCACCAGGCTTACGTTTTCCGCGTCCAGGGTCAGCTCGTCCTTTTTGGTGCGGAAGAGGGGGCCCTGAACGCCGACGATGTCACCGATGTCGTATTTTTTGAACCGGGCGTATCCCTCCTCGCCCAGATTTTTTTTCTGCACGAAGATCTGGAGCTGGCCCGACTGATCCTGAAGATGGAAAAAGGTGGCCTTGCCGAAGGAACGCAGGGTGATGATCCGGCCCGCGAGGGCGAAACGGGTGGACAGTCCTTCCAGGTCCTCTCCGCTCCAGGATTCGTAATGGGTCACGATTTCTTCCACATCTGAGTCCTTACGGAAATCGTTGGGGAAGAGCTCGATTTCGTCATTCTCCAGATCCCGGGCCTTTTCATAGCGTTGGCGCAGTACTTGGCTGCCCTGTTCTCTGGCCTGCTTTTGATCGCTCAAGCATATCCTCCGCGAAGGGGTTGGTTGTTTGGGAAACAAGGCGAGGATGCTCTATGTGTGAATTCGTAAAGCCAACCATTTTTAGGCCAATTCCTGCACAGCGTCAAGCTAGGGCCGGCACACAAGGCGTATTCAAGGCTCGAGGCGTCCTGACTTCGGGAGTGTTTGGGGGAGGCAAAGGGTTTTGCCCGAAAGGGATAAAGAGGTTGGGGTTCCCCGACTCCCGTGTATGGATTGTCTTTCGTGCAATGATGGGTTATAATTAATAACTTATCGAGTCGACGGGAAGTTTTCGAGCGCCTGCAAAACAGAATTTCTCCTAAGATGAGGTCCTCCGGTGCCCTGGAAAGGGCGAACCGGTTTGGTCAGGTCTGCGCAGGAGTGGTTGGTCTCGCTTTTTTCCCTACTCAATCGTAATGTGGTGCTTTGATCGAGTGCTCGGGCCGCCTTTCGGGCCGAAAGGAAAGTGACACGTTCGCGTCGGAAAAAAGGCTTTTCGGTCGCGAACAGCAGGAACGGCAGGGAGAGCGGGGCCTGCGCTCGAGAAGACCGGAAGCTCTGGAAGTGAATGTTTATCCGTAAGGGGTGAGCTCGTATGTTACCAAATATCCGGCACTTGCTGGTATGCACCGATTTTTCCATGACCTCCTGGAAGGCCCTGAAGTACGGGGCTTCTCTCGCAAAGAACGCCAACGCCCAAATGACTCTCTTGCATGTATTGCCCACGCTCCCCCAGGAATTCAACTATAGCGGGGTGTCCAACCTGTTTGACTTCGGTCCGGGACTCGCCGGTGTTCCGCCCTTGTTCCCCGACTCCGAGAAAAAGGGCCGCAAGAAGAGTCAGGAAAAGCACCCGGGCGAATTCGTGGAAAAGGCGGAGAGGGTGACCAAGGATCAGCTCAAGAGCCACTTGATCCAGCTGAAAAGCGAGGAATCGGGGTACAATTGGCAGTCGGTCCAGCTTCAGGTTCGTGTCGGCGAGCCCGTGCGGGGAATCCTCCAGGAGCTGGAAACGGATAAATACGACATTGTCGTGATCGGCAGGCGCGGCCACGGCAAGACCCGCAGCGGCCGCAGCGGAGGGGTGGCCCGGGAGGTCTTCAATTACGCCACTTCGCCTGTTTTCGTTGTGGATTTGGAGCGCGGCGAATAATCGGATTAGCTGATTCCGTGCTTGGAAAGGCGGTAGCGTAGCTGGCGGAAGCTCAGTCCCACCAGCTCTGCCGCCTTTTTTTTGTTTCCCCGTGTACGTTCCAGTGCGTTGGAGAGCACCTCCCTGTCGATCTGTTCCAGATATTGGTCCAGGGAAAGCTCGCCGCTCAATACCTGCTCTCCGTTGGTGCAGGATTGAGGAGGGCTTTGCTCGTAGATGACCAAAGAGGGAGGGGTAATGTAGGGGCCGGTCTCGAGGGCCACCGCGCGCTCGATAATGTTCTCCAGCTCACGGATGTTGCCGGGATAGTGATAGTTGCGCAGCTTGTGCTTGGCCCCGGTGCTGAATCCCTTGATCAACTTGCCCTGTTCCCTGCAGAAGCGTTCCAGCAGGTGATCCGCCAGAACAAACAGATCATCCTTGCGCTCCCGCAGAGGCGGCAGATGAACCCTCACTCCGCTGAGTCGATAGTAGAGATCCTCCCTCATACCCCCTTCGGCGACTTCAGTGTCCACATCCCGATTCGAGGCGGCGATGAACCGGATATCGGTCTGTATGCTCTCCGTTCCCCCCAGGGGGATGAATGTACCGTCCTGCAGGCATCGGAGAAGCTTCACCTGAAGATTGGGGCTGAGCTCGGCGACTTCGTCCAACAGAAAGGTCCCCTGATCGGCCGTTTCCAGAAGACCGGGCTTGGCCTGTCCCGCACCGGTGAAAGCCCCCTTGCGGTATCCGAAGAGCTCGCTTTCCACCAGGGCTTCCGGAATTCCCCCGCAGTTGATGGTTCGAAAGGGCTTGTCCTTCCGCTCGCTGTTCTCGTGAATGGCCCGGGCGATAAGCTCCTTTCCCGTCCCGGACTCACCGGTGATCAGCACATTGATCCCTGTCGGGGCGATACGGGAGACAAGGGAAAAAACTTCCTGCATCCTGGAGCTTTCGCCGAGAATGGGGGTGCTTACGCCGTGGGTCTGGAAGTAAAGATGGAGGTCCCCTTCCCGGGAACACGTCTCTTCAAGGATCTGGTCCACTTGAAGCAGGAATTCCTCGACATCGAA
Source organism: uncultured Desulfohalobiaceae bacterium (assembly GCA_964395575.1). GTDB lineage: Bacteria > Desulfobacterota > Desulfovibrionia > Desulfovibrionales > Desulfothermaceae > JAIPDU01. The sequence continues at coordinate 2,867 of CAYNCR010000012.1, read as the reverse complement.
TGGCTTGGAAATGTAGTCCCTCGCCCCGAGCTCCAGAGCCTGGAGCGCCGTCTTGCGGTCCGCATAGGCAGTAATCATGAGCACCGGAGGTGTGTTCCGCTTTTCCCGGATTCTTTTCAAAAGATCCAGACCACTTTCCCTTCCCAGCCGCAGATCCGCAATGACCAGATCAAAGCCCTCACTGCCCATGAGCTGAAGGGCCCCTTCGACATCCGAGGCCTGGCTCGGGGCGTGTCTTCGGTTGGACAGGGCGATTTCCAGAACCTCCTGAAGGCTCGGATCGTCGTCGACAATGAGGATGTTCGCCATAGCTTTTCTTGTGAAAGTGTATTGAGTTTGTTGCACAGTGAAGAAAAAATGGAGCAAGCTTGCCCAGCCGGCAAGAGGCAGCCACAGCGCAGCTCATGGAAGGATTGAAGCTCGATCGGCTTTACCAGGGCGCAGAAACGATGCGGCTAGGCGGACTCATGGGGAAACTCTCCGTAAATTGGTGTCCCCTGCCGGCAGTTGAGCCGGATGCGTCCGGGAAGCTCCCTGTTCAGACACGGCGTGTTCTTGCCCCGGGAGCGCATGCTCTCAGGCGTCGGGATCCAGCTCTCGCGCGGATCGAAAAGGACGAAATCCGCGGGGTCGCCGGGATTGAAGCCGTTGTCGCGCAGGCCGAATATCCTGGCCGGGCCCCGACACCAGAGACGAATCAGATCCTGTTGGGTCAGGACCCCATCCTGCACGAGAGTCCAGCATAAAGACAGGGCGGTGTCCAGTCCCGAGATCCCGTTGGGGGCAAGGGAAATGGGGGCCTCTTTTTCAAAAAGGGCGTGGGGGGCATGATCCGTGGCCAGAATGTCGATGACCCCTTCCCGCACGGCCTGACGGATGGCGGTGACATCGTCTTCCGAACCCAGGGGGGGATTGACTTTGGCCAGAGGATCGTAATCCGCCACCCTTTCCTCGGACCAGAGAAGATAGTGCGGAGAGGTTTCGGCAGAAACAGGGACCCCCTTGTTCTTGGCCCAGTTGATGAGCTCCACGGACTCGCGACGGCTGATGTGGGCCAGATGGAGGGGGAGGTCCAGATAGGAGGCCAACAGGATGTCCCTGGCCACCTGAATGCTTTCCGAGATGCTCGGAACGCCCCGTAGCCCGAGGCGGTCGCTGACCGGTCCCTCGGAGATGACCCCTTCCGGGGCGAGGCTGGGATCCTCGCAGTGATCGATCACCTGAAGCCGCAAATCGGAGCTGTATTCCAGAGCCCTGCGCATGAGGCCGGAATCCGGGACCGGAACCCCGTCGTTGGAAAACGCGGCGCATCCGGCACGGGCCAGCTCGTGCATGGGTGCGAGCTCTTTGCCGGCAAGGCCGTGGCTCAAGGCGCCCACCGGATACAGGGCCGGGCCGTGGGGGTGTCCTTCCGCGGCGGTGGACAGGATGGTCCGTGTGACCGCGGCGTTGTCGTTGACCGGCTTGGTGTTGGCCATGCAGAAGATGCTGCTGAAACCTCCGGAGGCTGCCGCTGCAAGTCCGGAGGTGATGTCCTCCTTGTGTTCCTGGCCCGGTTCCCGCAAATGGGTGTGACAATCGATGAGACCGGGCAAGAGCACGAGCTCCCCGCCGCGGGGGTTCCCGGCGGCGGACCGGAGCTCGGTGATGCGGCCGCCCTCCACGATGCAGTCGCAAAGCTGTCCTTGCCATACCACGCCTTGTATGATCCGGCTCCCGGACATGGCTATTCGCTCCTTTGAGTGGTCGAGGTGAGAAAGAGATAGAGCAGGGTCATGCGGATGGCGATCCCGGAGCTAACCTGATCCAGTATGAGGCTGTCTGAGCCCTCGGCGATATCGGGATCGATCTCGATCCCCTTATTCATGGGGCCTGGGTGCATGATCCTGGCTCCCTCGCGGGCCAGCTCCATGTGCCTGCTCCGGAGTCCGAAGCGGGTGGCGTATTCGCGCAGGGAGGGCAGCAGACCGGACTGTTGCCGCTCCAGCTGAAGCCTGAGGCACTGCACTGCGTCCACCCCGCGACATGCCTCGTCCAGATCGGTGTACACGGTCACCGGCCAATCGGCGACGTGGCGCGGTAGCAGCGTTCGGGGGGCACACAGGCGCACATTGGCTCCCAGCTTGCTCAAGAGCTCGATGTCCGATCTGGCAACACGGCTGTGAGCGATGTCTCCCAGAAGGAGGATCGTTTGGTCCCGGAAGCCGCCCCAGAGCTTGTACAGGGTGAAGCCGTCCAAAAGGGCCTGTGTGGGATGGGCGTGCCAGCCGTCTCCGGCGTTGAGGATGCTGCATTGGAGATGACGGGCAAGGAATCCGGCAGCGCCGCTCTGGCTGTGGCGGATAACAATGGCGTCCGGCTGCATGGCCTGAAGGGTGAGGCCTGTGTCCTTGAGGTCCTCGCCCTTTTCCAGGCTGCTTCCCTTGGTGGCCAGGGAGAAGGTGTCCGCGGACAGCCGTTTGGCGGCGATGTCAAAGGAGGTCTTGGTGCGCGTGCTCGGCTCGGCGAAGAGCAAAAGGACGCTTTTGCCCTTGAGCGTGGGCGTCTTTTTGACAGGGCGGCTGTTGATTTCCTCGAAGTTCTGAGCCAGCTGGAAAAGCTCGAGAATTTCCGAGGAGGTGAGCTGGTCCACGCTCAAAAGGTCCTTGTGGGCCCATTCCATATGCCTCTCCTGGGTATTGAGGGGAGCGACAGGAGGAGCGTTTCCTCGAGCCACCCCCGAGATTGTCCGCAATCGATCTTTCTACGCTCTCGGTTCCTTTCTTTTTTTTTATATGAAAATGTGTACAACCTGTTGAATTGTCGGGCGCGTGGAGTCGGGGATGTGCGCTGAAGCCGTGTTTCATAAACGTGCGAGCCCTTGTAGC
>CAYNCR010000011.1:13055-20468 GCA_964395575.1 uncultured Desulfohalobiaceae bacterium | reverse complement strand
CCGGGATCTCTCCAAGGTCTACGGGGATCTCAACGAGGCATTCGGAATGATTCCCGCCGTTTTCCAGTCCATGTCCCTGCGCCCGGACCTGCTCCAGCCGCTTTCCCTTTTCGTCAAGCGGCTCATGCTCGAGGAGCACGCTTTGCCCAGAACGACCAAGGAGCTACTGGCTGCGTATGTCTCCAAGCTGAACGCCTGCGCCTATTGAATCGACGCCCACGGGGCCATGGTTATGGCCCAGGGTTTCACCGCGGAGCAGGTTCAGTCCATCCTGGACGATGTGCGCTCGAGCGAGCTCATTGATGAAACCGCTCGGGCATTGCTTGTCTTTTCGGAAAAAATGACCCGGGAGCCGGCGAAAATCGCTCCGGAGGAAGTGGAGGAGCTCCGCAAAACGGGACTTTCCGACGCCGCGATCCTGGAGGGGGTCCACGTGATCTCCCTTTTCAACTATATGGACAGGATGGCGGATGCCTTGGGAACACCCGTGGAGAACTTCCAGCAAATGATGATGGAATGATGAGCCGCGTCCACTTCGTCAAGGACGCCAAACCAAGCCATGGAGAGCTGTTATGGCCAGACTGCACGACCTGCCCGAACCGATGTATTCCCATCTGGCGGATCTGCCTTGCCCCAGTTTCGAAAGAACCCCGTGGGCCTCCGGACCGAAGCTCTCCGAGCGCAGGGTGGCCATCATCTCCACAGCCGGCCTGCACCGCCGGGACGACCGTCCCTTCGCCGGCATGGAGGGAGACTACCGCATCATCCCCGCGGATACCCCGGCCAAGGACCTGGTCATGACCCACGTGTCCACCAACTTTGACCGCACCGGTTTCGTCCAGGACTGGAACGTGGCCTTCCCCCTGGACCGCTTGCACGAGCTGGCCAGGGAGAACCGGATCGGCAGCGTCGCGGATTACCACTACTCCTTCATGGGGGCGACGCCTCCGGATCGGATGGTCGCTCCTGCGGACAACCTGGCCGGGCTGCTCACAGGTGACAGCGTGGATGCGGCGTTCCTGGTTCCGGTCTGACCCTTCTGCACGCGCGCCGTGGGCGCGCTGGCCCACTATCTGGAGGAACGTGGTATTCCAACCACCCAGATCAGCCTCATCGCCGAGCATACGGAAGTCATCCGACCGCCTCGGGCGCTGTGGGTCCCCTTTCAGCTGGGTCGTCCCCTCGGAGCGCCGGATTATCCCGAGTTCCAGAGGAAGGTGGCTCTCGCCGCCCTCAATCTCCTGGAAGCGGAACAGGGGCCGGTTCTGGAATCCTTCCCGGAAGAGGCCCCGGATGCGGCCCAGGAGGATGAGGACCAGAGTGAGGCCTGGTCCTGTCCAGTGAGCTTTGCTCCTCCCTCCGGGGAAAGGAGCGAGACTGAAGAGCTTGCCGCGTCCCTGCACCGGGAGGTCGCCGAGCTGAGGCCCTGGTACGATCTGGGCCTGGAACGGCGCGGTCGCACGGCCATGGTCTCCTTTGACCCGGAGTCCGCAGCCAATCTTCTGGAGGAGTTCCTGACCCTGGATGAGCCGCCCTCGGCCGGGGGCGAGCTAACCCCAGCAGTCGCCTTGCGCCTTGCGGCCCAGGACCTGAAGGCCTTCTATTTCGAGGCCGCGATTTCCCGGCCGGGTGCAGAGACGCCGGACAGCAGGACCTTCAGCAACTGGTTCTGGAACGAGACCGCCGCCGGCGAAACACTGGACGCCATCAGGGAGAGGTTCAAGGACTCCCAGGACAAGGATCTGGGCCTGACCGCCAAGATGTTTCTGGTGCCCATGCCGCAGTAGGACGGAGTTCCGGGACCGATCAGGTGGAAAGAGCGTTCTGGAAGGGCTGCAGTCCCCGAATTTGCACGGAAAGCAAAAAGCCGCCTGCAACCCGGAAACCATCAAATTGAGGAGCCGACCCATGAATCTGACCCTCGGATTCGATGTCTACGGGACCCTTATCGACACGCACGGGGTGAAGCTGGCCCTGCGGGAACACCTCGGAGAGTGGGCCGAAGGCTTTTCCCGTCTGTGGCGGGAAAAGCAACTGGAGTATTCCTTCCGCAGGGGGCTGATGCAGAACTATGTGGACTTCTCCCGCTGCACGAGCCAGGCGCTGGAATACGCCTGCCTGGAATATAGCCTCGACCTTTCCCGGGAGCAAAAGGACCGCCTCCTGGCGACCTACCGTGAGCTGCCGCCCTTCGGCGACGCGCTAGCCGGCCTGGAGAAGGCCCAAAAGGCGGGGTTCGCCCTGTACGCCTTCTCCAACGGCAGCGCCGAGGCCGTGACGAACCTTCTGCACAACGCCGGTCTTCTGGGATTCTTTGTCGACGTGGTCAGTGTGGAGGACCTGCGGACTTTCAAGCCGAGCCCGGCGGTGTACTGCCACTTCCTGCGGCGAACCGGGGCATTCGGTTCCCGGGCCTGGATGATCTCCAGCAACCCCTTCGATGTCATCGGGGCGGTTTCAGCCGGAATGCGGGCGGCTTGGGTGCGGCGGTCCGAAAGCGCCATCTTCGACCCCTGGGAGATGGAGCCCACGCTTACCGTGTCCGGCCTGGACGAGCTTGCGGATCGGGTAAACCGTGAGTGAGGCGACAGAGTCAAGGAGGAAAAGATCTTAAAGCCTTGTAGGAATACCGTCTTGTTCAAAAGCATTGTACGTGCGCAATACAGTGACGCATCTGTATGGAGCACTGCAATCAATCCATGGAAGAGCTGAATCATGTTGCAGACAATGAGCCCGGAAAAGACCGTTTTCGTCGTTCTCTCCTTCGAGGGACCGGATCCCTATTCACAGGCCGGAGGCTTGGGAGTGCGGGTGAGCAAGTTGTCGCAGGCCTTGGCTGAGCAGGGCTACGAGACCCACCTTTTCTTCGTTGGTGATCCTGAAAAGGAAGGAATGGAAACTGCTTATGAAGGGAGGCTGATTCTGCACCGCTGGTGCCAATGGATCAGCGAATATCATCCCTTTGGCGTGTACGACGGGGAGGAGGGCAAGCTCAACGATTTTACCGGCTCGGTTCCGGAGTTTGTGGTACATTCCCTGGCAGAAGCATTGAGCGGACAAGGCAAGAATCTGGTGCTCCTGGCCGAGGAGTGGCACACTGCGGAGACTGTCTGTCGGGTCGGCGAGCTCCTGGCGCAACGTGGGCTCAGAAAGGAAGCGATTCTCCTCTGGAACGCCAACAATACGTATTCCTTTTCCCGCATCAATTGGGATAGGCTGTCCCGAAACGCCGTCATTACCACAGTCAGCAACTACATGCGTCAGCTGATGCGAGGACACGGGGTGGAGCCGCTCGTCATCCCCAACGGCATCCAACGCGATTTGACCCAGCCGGTGGAAAAAGTTCCCAGTGACATATTGCACAGGGAGTTGGAGACCGATTTTTTTCTTTTCAAAATGGGACGATTTGATCCGTCAAAGGGATGGATCAAGGCTATGGAAACCGCGTCTCGACTCAAGGGCATGGGGTATTCCTTGCGCTTCATCATGCGCGGCGGCATGGAGCCCTACGGAGAGCACGTGTTTGCCAAGGCCCAATCCCTGGGGTTGTCCGTGCAGGATGTGGACTTGAGCGGCCAATCTCTCGAAGGCTCCATCCGGGAGCTGCTTGCCGCAAGATACACGGATGTGGTGAATATCACGTCCTTTATCCCCCATGATTTTTCCAGAATCATTTTCGCAAGCAGTGATGCGGTTCTGGCGGACAGTCTGCATGAGCCGTTCGGGCTTGTGGGCCTCGAAGCCATGGCCTCCGGAGGTGTGGCCTTTGTGGGGAACACAGGCGAGGACTATGCCCGCGACCTGGACAACGCCGTTGTCCTGGAGACAAGCAAGTCCGCTGAGGCCGCGGCATCTGTGCTCTACATGCATCACTATCAACGGTTCACGCAGAGACTCAGGCAACGGGCACGTTCCACTGGGACTCACTTCACCTGGGACCGGATCATCACCAATAGCCTGCAACCCAAGCTGCAGCGCCTGTCCTGGGAAAAACAAGTGGCATGATTGGTAATAGGGGGATCATCGATGGGCAAAGCGGCCACTTCCTCAAAAAGCACGAATACATGGCAGTATTCAGAGGATTAACCGCCTGTTTGCGCCCGGGGGATGTCCCGCACGTCGAGCGCCCCTATGGGGCGGGCGGTTCCAAACGCTTCACTGCGCGCGGCCGAAGGCCGCCCGCCTGTCCTGAAACAGATGGAGTCTCAGAGTAGCTGGTTTCACTGGGATGTGCGAGGAAGCCGCCAGCTCCGAATACAAGGGAATCGCAGATTGACGCAGAGGTGTGATAGTTGCACGAATCATTAAATCCACTGAGAACACGAAAAACATCCCTTAAGCCACGTGGCGGTCACGCGGGAAACCCTCCCATTCACTTCACTTCCCTTCATCTTGGGGGTTCGGATTGTCCAGACTCCTCTCGGCGTGAAGAAGCTCTCCCAAGAAAAAGGTGTTTGATATCCTCTTGGATGGCGACTAAGGAAGGCACCAGAAAGAGCAGAATGAGCGTGCCGAACATGAGCCCGAAGGCGAGGCTGATGGCCATGGGAATAAGAAATCTGGCCTGAAGGCTCGTTTCCAGCAGGATCGGCAGCAATCCCACGCTCGTGGTGACCGTGGTGAACAAAATAGGACGGAAACGGCGCTGAACAGCGTCGATCAGCCCCTGGACAACGCCTTCGCCCCGGGCGCGCAGGCGATTGTAGTAATCGATGAGCACGACCGAGTCGTTCACCAGCACTCCGGTCAGGGCCACCACCCCAAACAGCGAGACGAAGGACAGGTTGAAGCCCAGGAGGAGATGCCCGGCCAAGGCGCCGATGATCCCGAAGGGAATCACGGAAAGAATGATCAGCGGCTGCGTGTAGCTGCGCAGAAGCGAGCCCAGCATGACGAAGATGATCATCACTCCGATCAGCATGTAGCGCCTCAGAGTGATAAGGTCCTCCCTGCGCTCGCGGCTCTCACCCTGAAGGGAGATGCTGAGATCGGGAAACCGGCTTTTGAGCTTCGGGATCGCCTGGTCGAAAATCACGGGCATGGCCTCATTGGCCGTAATCCGGGCAACATCGGTATCGGCCTTCACATTGCTCACTCGCTGCCCGTTGGCTCGTTCGATCGTGGCCAGGCTGACCCGTTCCCTGATCTCCGCGACAGTCCGCATCGGTGCCGATGAGCCGTCCGGGAGACGGACCCGCATATCAAAGAGGCTCTCGATGCGTTCCCTCTCTTTTTCCGGATAGCGCACCATGACCTTGAGCTCGGAGGAGCTCCGCTGGATCCGGTGCACTTCCCGGCCGAAAAAAGCGTCCCGAAGCTGCCGCCCCAGGGCGGTGGGCGTAAGACCGGCTGCCAGGCCGGCTTCCGTGATATCGAACAGGTATTCCCTTTTGCCCCGTTTCAGGGTATCGGTGATCTCCACCAGCCCATCGATCTTGCCCATCTCCTTCATAAGCATCCGTGAGGCCGCCGCCAGTCTGTCCGGAACCGGATGGGCCAGCTGGATATTCATATCCGGTCCCGCCCGGACCAGGGAGCTCTCGTAGACAACCTTCTCGGCTCCCGGAATGGTCCCGATCTCCTCCCGCAGCCTGTTCTCGACCTCCTTGGCCGAGAGCCTGCGCTCCGCCGGGTCGACGAGCTTGACCTGCAGCTGGGCCCTGTTGCTTCCTCTGTTTTCGCCTCCGCCCCCTGTCGGCCGTTCCTCGGTCAGGGTCTGCCCGACAATCAGAGAGACCCCCTCGTAGAGGTCTTTCCCTGTCTTGTGCCGGAACTGCCTTTGCAATCTGCGTGCCCCCTCCCGCATCCGCATGGCGTATCGCTTGGTGTCGGCAAAGGAGGTTCCCACCGGCATGGTCAGGTTGACAGTGACGTTATCGCCTTCGATGCTCGGAAAGAAGTTGAACCGGATGAAGTTGGCCCGGTACATCCCGGCCGAGATGAGCAGGATTCCTAAGAACAAGGCAATCGAGATATAGCGGTACCGGAGGCAGAGTCGTATGACGGGCGTGAGGACGCGATCCACAAACCACTCCAAAAGGGCGGAGAAACCGGTTGATACCCGGTTCACCACCCCGGTGCTCCACCTCCTGGAGCTCGAGAGGTGGGCAGGCAGTATGAGATAGGCCTCCAGAAGGGAGACGAGGATCACGGCGATCACCACGACGGGGATGACCCGCATGATCTGGCCCAGTGTGCCCGTCACGAACATGAGCGGCCCAAAGGCAGCCACTGTGGTCAGCACCCCGATGGTTACCGGCGCCCGCACGTCTTTGACGCCGCCGACTGCCGCCTCCACGTCCTTGTCGCCCTGGTTCTGTCGGGTGAAAATGCTCTCACCCACGATGATCGCGTCGTCGACCACAATCCCGAGCACCACGATCAGCGCAAACAGGCTGACCATATTGATGCTCACTCCTGCGGTGAAGGCGATCAACAGCCCGCCCAGAAAGGAGACCGGGATGGCCAAGGCCGTCCAGAAGGCCAGCCGCAGATCGAGGAACAGGACAAGGATGAGAAAGACGAGGGCGAAGCCGATGAGCGCATTGCGGCCCAGCAGGTTGATCCTGTCTTTGAGGTGCTTGGTTTCGCTTTCCCAGATCGAGACATCCAGGCCTTCCGGGAGCTGCAGACCGGAAAGATAGGCTTTGACTTCCTGTTCCAGGCTCAGCGTATCTTGGGCCTGGCTCCTGGAGACCCTGATGAATACCGCAGGCCTGCCGTTATAGCGGGTGATCAGGTTCACGTCCCGGAAGCCGTCCCGGATGGTAGCAATATCGGCCAGCCGGACCAGGGAGCCGTCGGGATCGCTCTGGACTACGATATCCCGGAAGTCGCGGCCGATTTTTCCTTTCTTGGTGATCCGCAGGAGAATGTCCCCGCTGGAGGACTCCACGGTCCCCGCCGGCAGGTTGCGGGAGAACGTCCCTACGGCCTGGGCGACCTGGTCCATGGTCAGGCCGTGTCGGCGCAGGCTCTCCTCGGATATCTCTATCGAGATCTGGTAATCGCGGTCCCCCTGGATGTCGACCAAGCCAGTTCCAGTGGTGCGGATGATATCCTCCTGCATCCGCTCGGCCCAGTACTTGAGCACTTTCTCCCCGGCCTCGCCGAATAGCACCAGGGTCACCACACCGGGGGTGGGCTTGTTCTTGACGATCACCGCCTCTTCGGCATTTTCCGGTGGAAAGTCCGCCAGACGATCGATCTCGGTCTCAACGTCATTGCGCACCTCGTCACCGTCGGCGAAGTCTTCCAGCTCGATGCGGATCACTCCGGAGTTTTCGCTCGCGGTGGATGTGATCCGCTTGACCCCTTCCAGGCCGAGCACCGCCTCCTCCACCCGGGAGGTGATCCCTTCCTCCACCTCGGACGGCGTGGCCCCGGGGAAGGGGACGGTCACCGTGATCATCC